>DAIDOU010000030.1 GCA_027458945.1 Acidobacteriota bacterium | reverse complement strand
TCGGCTGGATGCTGGCGTCGCTCGGCGTCGCCCTGCTCACCTACGCCCTGCGCGCCCTGCGCTGGGGGTTGATCCTGCGCCCGGTCGGCCGCCCCGGGACCGGCAACCTGCTCGGCTGCACCGCGGCGGGGTTCGCGACCTCGACGGTGCTGCCACTGCGCGCCGGCGAGATCGTGCGCCCCTTGCTGCTCTCGGCGAGGACCGGCCTGCCGGCTGCCGCGACCCTGGCCTCGATCCTCACCGAGCGGCTGCTCGATGGTGCGACCGTCCTGTTGCTCTTCGGCTTCGGCGTGGTATCCGCCCAGGACGGGCTCAACCCGAAGAACCTGGGGCTGCTCCGCGACACCGCGGTGGCTACCACCGTTGGGCTGGCGGCGGCCGTGATTCTGGTGTGGTTCCTGCTGCGGCGGCGGGAAGCCACCGTACGCCGCGTCGCGTCATGGGCGCCCGAGCGGTTCCGGACCCGCGTGGCGAGCTTCTTCCACCATGTGCTCGACGGGCTCGAGGTGCTGCGCAGCCCGCGCCGGCTCGGCGAGATCGCGCTCTGGAGCCTGGGGTTGTGGGTCGCCATCGGCTGGCAGGTCGTCCTGCTCGCGCGCGCGTTCGGCTTCCCGATGAGCTTCGGCGAGGCGTTCGTCGTCGTCGCGATCTCGGTCATCGGGCTCGCGGTGCCAGCGCCCGCCGGCGTCGGCGGCTTCCACTGGGCGATCCGCTTCGGCCTGACCCAGCTCATGAGCGTCAGCGTGCCGACCGCGACGGCGTTCGCGCTTGTCCACCACGCGATCTGCTTCTTCCCGATCACCGTGCTCGGCCTCGCCTACCTCGGGGTGGTCGGGCTGTCGCTCGGGCGTGTGCGCGCCCTCGGCGCGGCGGCCGGGCCGGACGCGGAGGCCGGTTAGGATGCGCTGCCCGTACTGCGGCCACGCGGAGGACCGCGTGGTGGACTCGCGCGAGCTGGGCGAAGGCAACCAGGTGCGGCGGCGGCGGGAGTGTCTCTCCTGCCAGAGACGGTACACGACCTACGAGCGGATCGAGGAGGTGCCGGCGCTGGTGGTCAAGCGCGACGGGCAGCGTGAGCCGTACGACCGCGCCAAGGTGCTCGCCGGCCTGGTTCGCGCCTGCCAGAAGCGGCCCGTCACCTCCCGCCAGCTCGAGGCGATGGCGGACGACGTCGAGTCCGCGCTCGGGCGCAAGGACGACCGCGAGATCCGCTCCGACGAGATCGGTCAGATCCTGATGCGCCGCCTGCGCGATCTCGACCAGATCGCGTACGTTCGCTTCGCGAGCGTCTACCGGCGTTTCGAGGACATCGAGCAGTTCCTCGCCGAACTCGAGCGCCTGCGCCTGGAACGCGAGGTCGGGGCGTGAGGCGACGTCTATCGTCCGGCATCGAGATCGAGGCGATCCAGCGGCACCTCGACGAGCTCCTGCGGCTGCTCGCCGTGCCTTCGAACGCGGTCGAGACCGGGTTCTCGCCGGCGGTCGACCTGATCGAGGGCGAGGAGCGGTACGCCGTGCGGATCAACGTGCCCGGCGTCCCGGCCGGGGAGCTCGCCGTGACGCTGCGCCAGCGCGAGCTGCGGGTCTTTGGGCGCAAGCTCTCGGAGTGCGCCGCCGCGCCGCAGCGGCGCTGCCACCGGATGGAGCGCGGGTTCGGCGCGTTCTCGGTCGAGGTGCTCCTGCCCGGACCGGTTCGCCCGGACGCGAGCACGGCCGTCCTGCGCGCCGGCGTGCTCGAGATCTCGCTGCCGAAGGTCGCCGAGCGGCGCGACCTGCTGCACACCATCACCGTGACCACCGAGGAGCCATGAGCGAGCCCAAGGAAGGCATCCTGGAGACCCGAGACGAGACCGTGTCGATTCCGGACGTGCTGCCGGCGATGGCGCTCAAGGACTCGGTCCTGTTCCCGTTCGTCATGGTGCCGCTGTCGATCGGGCGCGACCGCTCGGTGGCCGCCGTCGACCAGGCGTTGGCCGAGAACCGGCTCCTGCTCCTCCTCGCCCAGCGCAACCCCAACGACGAGAACCCGCCCGCCGGCGAGCTCTACCAGGTCGGCACCGTCGCCGGCATCATGCGGATGATCAAGCTCCCGGACAACCGGATCAGGATCCTGGTGCAAGGCCTCGCCCGCGCCCGCGTCGAGTACTTCCTGCAGGAGGAGCCGTACCTGCGCGCCAAGATCACGCGCATCGAGGAGCCGGCCACCACCGCCGGCGACCTCGAGCTCGAGGCGTTCGTCCGCACCGTCCGCGGCAACCTCGAGAAAGCGGTGGAGCTGGGCAAGACGGTCTCGCCCGAGGTCATGCTGATCGCGACCTCGCTCGAGGACGGCGCCCGCCTCGCCGATCTGGTCGCCTCCAACCTCGACCTCAAGCCGGAGGAAGCGCAGAAGACGCTCGAGGCGGTGGCGGTCAAGGACCGCCTGCGTACCGTCAACGAGTACCTCGAGCACGAGATCGCTCTGCTGCAGGTGCAGCGGCAGATCAGCTCGCAGGTGCAGGGCGAGCTCGACAAGTCGCAACGCGAGTACCTGCTACGGCAGCAGCTCAAGCAGATCCAGAAGGAGCTCGGGGACACCGACGATGTCGACCAAGAGGTGCAGCGCTACCGCGACCAGATCGAGGCGCGCGGGCTCCCCGACGAGGCGCGCGGCGAGGCCGAGAAGCAGCTCAAGCGCCTGCGCAGCACCCACCCCGACTCGGCCGAGGCCTCCGTGATCCGCACCTACCTCGATTGGCTCACCGGGCTACCATGGCAGGCCCAGTCGAGCGACAACCTCGACCTCGCGCACGCCCGCACGGTGCTCGACGCCGACCATTACGACCTCGAGAAGGTCAAGCAGCGTATCGTCGAGTTCCTCGCCGTGCGCAAGCTCAAGGCGGACAGCAAGGGCCCGATCCTCTGCTTCGTCGGTCCTCCCGGCGTGGGCAAGACCTCGCTCGGCCGCTCGGTGGCCCGCGCCCTCGAGCGCAAGTTCATCCGCATCTCGCTCGGCGGCGTGCACGACGAGGCCGAGATCCGCGGCCACCGCCGCACCTACGTCGGCGCGCTCCCCGGGCGGATCATCCAGGGGATCAACCAGGCCGGGACGTCCAACCCGGTGTTCATGCTCGACGAGATCGACAAGATCGGCGCCGACTACCGCGGCGATCCCTCGGCCGCGTTGCTCGAGGTCCTCGACCCGGAGCAGAACTTCTCGTTCCGCGACCACTACCTCGACGTCGCCTACGACCTCTCGAAGGTCCTGTTCATCGCCACGGCAAACGTCACCGAGACGATCCAGCCGGCGTTCCTCGACCGGATGGAGGTCATCGCGCTGTCGGGGTACACCGAGGACGAGAAGGTGCAGATCGCCCGCCGGCACCTGATCCCCAAGCAGCTCGCCGAGAACGGCCTGCAGCCCGGCCAGGTGCGATTCTTCGACACCGGACTGCGGTTCATGATCGACCGCTACACCCGCGAGGCGGGCCTGCGCAACCTCGAGCGCGAGATCGGCTCGATCTGCCGCAAGGTCGCGGTGCGCATGGCCGAAGGGACCACGGCGCGCGTCACCGTCACGCCGCAGGCCGCCGAGCGGCTCCTCGGCCCGGTCAGGTTCCTCCCCGACGAGCAGCGGCTGTACGACCGTATCGGCGTCGCCACCGGCCTCGCCTGGACCCCGGTGGGGGGCGACATCCTCCACGTGGAGGCGCTGGCGCTGCCCGGCAAGGGCGAGTTGCGGCTCACGGGGCACCTCGGCGACGTGATGAAGGAATCGGCGCAGGCGGCGCTCTCCTACCTGCGGGCCAACGCCGCGACGCTCGGAATCGCGCCCGCGTTCTTCGACGACCACTCGTTCCACGTCCACGTGCCGGCAGGCGCCATCCCCAAGGACGGCCCGTCGGCCGGCGTCACGATGCTGTGCGCGCTCGCCTCGACCGCGATCGGCAAGCCGATCCGCCACGACCTCGCGATGACCGGCGAGATCACGCTGCGCGGCGAGGTGCTGCCGGTCGGCGGGATCAAGGAGAAGGTCCTGGCGGCGTTGCGCGCCGGCATCCGTGACGTCTGCCTGCCGCGCGAGAACCAGCGCGACCTCGCCGAGCTGCCGGCCGCGGCTCGGGCCAAGGCGCGCTTCCACCTCCTCGGTCGCGCCGAGGAGATCCTCCGGATCGCGTTGGTCGAGACGCAACCCGACGTGGCGCCGTGAGCGGCGTGCTCGAGAAACTGCGGGCGCGCTTCGACGAGGTCGTCGGCGTCCACGAGCGCCCCGAGAGACTGGCCGCCGCCTGGGCGCTCGGCCTGTCGCCGCTGATGGGCTTGCACACCGTGCTCGCCCTCCTGCTCGCCTTCGCCCTGCGGCTCAACAAGGTCGACGTCCTGCTCGGGACGCTGGTCATCAACCCGTGGACGCTGCCGCTCTACTTCCCCACCGCCGTCTTCGTCGGCAAACGCCTCACCGGTGTCAACGTGCCGCGACTCGTCCTCCCCCGCGCCGAGGAGGTCTTGCACGCGGCGGTGTGGCGGCAGCACGCCCCGTGGCTGCGCTCGGTGCTGCTCGCCTGGGGCGTCGGGGCGACGCTGTTCGCCGTGCTCGCCGGCGCCGTGACGTTCGTCGCCCTGCGCCAGGCGATCGTGATCCACCGTCGGCGCCGGCGGCGGCACGAGAGCGGGCGCTGACCGGGCGCCGTCAGAGGGTGCGGAAGTACTCGATCGTCCGCCGGAGCCCCTCCTCGACGTCGATCCGCGGGCGCCACCCGAGGTACGCGACGGCGGTCGAGATGTCGGGTTGGCGGACCTTGGGGTCGTCGACCGGGAGCGGCCGGAATTCGATCGGCGCCGAGCTCCCGACGAGACGACGGATCGTCTCGGCGAACTGCAGCACCGTCATCTCGCCGGGGTTGCCGATGTTCACCGGGTCGGGGATCTCGGAGAACAGCAGGCGGATGATCCCCTCCACCTCGTCGTCCACGTAGCAGAACGAGCGTGTTTGCGAGCCGTCGCCGAACACGGTCAGCGGCTCGCCGGTCAGCGCCTGCGAGATGAACGCGGGAACCACGCGCCCGTCGCGGACCCGCATCCGCGGGCCGAAGGTGTTGAAGATCCGCACGATCCGCGTCGCGACCCCGTGATAGCGCTGGTACGCCATCGTCATCGCCTCGGCGAAGCGCTTCGCCTCGTCGTAGACGCCCCGCGGCCCCACCGGGTTGACGTTCCCCCAGTACCCCTCGGGCTGCGGGTGCACCAGCGGATCGCCGTACACCTCGGAGGTCGAGGCGAGCAGGAAGCGCGCACCCTTCGCCTTGGCGAGCCCCAGCGCCTTGTGGGTCCCGAGCGAACCGACCTTGAGCGTCTGGATCGGGAGCTCGAGGTAGTCGATCGGCGAGGCCGGA
>DAIDOU010000029.1 GCA_027458945.1 Acidobacteriota bacterium | reverse complement strand
CTGCACCTGTCTCGATCGTGTAGACAGTAAGAATAGCCCGTCTTGTCATGCCGCGGCCTCGTTTTCAAACCTCGCTTCGGCTTCGGCCGGGCTGATGAAGCCGATCGAGCCGTGCATCCTTGCCCGGTTGTAAAAGATCTCGATGTACTCGAACAGCGCGTCGTGCGCCAGGGCCCGCGAGGGGAAGCGGTCGCCGAGCTCCACCTTCAACGTCGCGAAGAAGCTCTCGACGACCGCGTTGTCCCAGCAGTTGCCCTTCCGGCTCATGCTGACAACCACGCCGTGCGCCTCGAGCAACCTTTGATAGCCCACGCTGGTGTACTGACTCCCCCGGTCGCTGTGATGGATCAAGCCCTGACCAATGCGCCGTTCGCTCAACGCCCGCTGCAACGCGGCGTGGGCCAGCCCCTCGGTCAATCGCTCGCCGGTCGCCCACCCGATGACCCGCCGCGAGTAGAGATCAAGAATCACCGCCAGGTACAACCACCCCTCATCGGTCCACAGGTACGTGATGTCGCCCACCCACGCTGTGTTCGGCGCCGCCACGTTGAACTCCCGGTTGAGCACGTTGGGCGCCGTCGGACGCGCCGGCGCGGCCCGCGTGGTCTGCCGGAACCGCCGGCCCTTCTTCGCCCGCAAGCCATCCTGCCGCATCAGACGTCTGACCCGCATCGGCCCGCAGCGGAAACCCAAGACCCGCAGCGCCTCGTGCACTCGCGGCCGGCCGTACGCCTGCCGGTTCGCCCGAAAGATCGCCCGGATCTCCACCCTCAACCGCCGGTCGTCACGCTGCCGAGCCGACTCCGGCCGCTGCCGCCACCGGTAGTACCCGCTCGGCGAGACGTCCAGAACCCTGCACATGACCCGCACCGGGTACATCCGGCAGTGCCGCTCGATGAACACAAACCTCATGACGGGTCCTCGGAGACAATCCCCAACGCTTTTTTTAGGATGTCTCGCTCCATCGTGACCCGCCGCAACTGCCGCTGCAGCCGCCGCACCTCCTCGTCCCGATCCACCATCCGCCCGCTCCCCGGGAACGCCGAGCCCCCCTCGACCTCAACCTGCCGCTTCCACCGCCGCAGCATGTCCGCTCGAATCCCCAGGTCCCGCGCCACGTCCGCGATCCCCCCACCGCCCTCCACCACCAGCCTGACCGCGTCCGCCTTGAACTCCCGGCTGAACTTCCTCCGCTCGCCCATGCCAATACCTTGTCACCCTTCTACGGGCTTCTTCAAGTGTCCACTCTTTCGAGACAGGTCCAGGGTATTCACCCGTTCCGGCGGGATGTGGACGCAGCAGGCGCCCAAGCTCGTTGGCACCGGCGCGGTCGGCGGCTCTGCCACCAGCCTGGGTTACTCCGTGGCCATCTCTGCAGATGGCAACACCGCAATCGTCGGAGGACCGGACGACAACAACAATCTTGGGGCGTCGTGGGTGTTCAGGCGCGCGGGCGGCGTGTGGACGCAGCAGGGGCCCAAGCTCGTCGGCACCGGCGCGGTCGGCGACTACGTCAACCAGGGTTACTCCGTGGCCCTCTCTGCGGATGGCAACACTGCAATCGTCGGAGGACCGGACGACAACAACAATCTTGGTGCGGCTTGGGTGTTCACCTCCTCCGGCGGCGTATGGACCCAGCAAGGCGAACGACTCGTAGGAAGCCACGTGGCGAGGGCGTCCAGGCAGGGCGTCTCGGTCGGAGTCTCTGCCGACGGCAACACCGCCATCGTGGCTGGCCCTCGGGACGACGGCGGCGTTGGGGCCGCGTGGGTGTTCATCCGCTCGGACGGCGCGTGGACGCAGCAAGGCGAGAAGCTCGTCGGTGCCGGCGCAACCAAGGCTGTCACCTGGCCTCCCTCAGTCGACATGAACATGGCCGTTGCCCTCTCCGGTGACGGCCAGACCGTCATGCTTGGGCGTTGGCTGGACGGTGACGGCACCAGCGCCGCATGGGTGTTCATCCGCTCGGACGGCGCGTGGATGCAGCTGGGCGACAAGCTCGTCGGCACGGGCGCCGTGGGTTTCGCCGGCCAAGGCCGCTCTGTGGCTCTCTCGTCCGATGGCACGACGGCCATCTTGGGCGGAGCCAGTGACAACGGCGGGGCCGGGGCGGCGTGGGTGTTCGTCCGCCAGGGCGGTCTCAGCGCCCTCTGGGTGCCCGTGGTGGCCCACACCGACGGCAAGAACGGCAGCCAGTGGCGCAGCGACGTCGGCTTGCTCAACCCTGGCACCGGGACGGCTAACGTCACGCTCACCTTCCACGGCTCCGATGGCCTCGTGGCCAACACCACCTACGTGCCCGCCGGTGCGCAATCGGTCCTCGTGGACGTCGTCGCCCAGCTCGGCGCACGCGACCAGGGGGCGCTCGAGGTGGCGTCGGATCGGCCCCTGAAGCTCACCTCTCGCACCTACAACCAGGCCTCGGCCGGCATCGCCTACGGTCCTGGCGGTACGAACGGACAGAGCTACCCGGTGTTGACCGCAGGCGACGGGTTGTCGAAGGGCCAGTCGGCGTGGCTGCCGCACCTGGCGGAGAACGCGACCTACCGCACCAACATCGGCCTGGTGAACTCGAGCAGCGTCGCGGCGGGGGTGACCGTGGAGCTCTACGACGGGGCCGGCGGGCTGCTGGCGACCTACGACGTGACGCTGGCCCCCGGGCAATGGAGTCAGAAGACGAAACCGTTCGCGAGCATGGCCGGGCACACGGCGCTGGATCGCGGCTACGCCAGGGTGACGGTGACGTCGGGTGCCGGGGTGGTCGCGTTCGCCTCGGTGATCGACAACATCACCAACGACCCGACCACGATCGCCATGCAGCGGTAGTCGTCGGGCCCGGGCGGCGCGGAGCGGGGCCATGCGATCCGCTCCCGCCGTGTCTCATCGTTCGGGAGCGATGCCCGCGCCGACAGCGCGGGCTTTGCTCTGTCATCCCGGACCGGGCTGCGAGGGGGTGCTCTCGGGCCGGCGGACCCAGCCGCGCCCCACTGCGGCTACACTCTCGCCATGGCGAAGCAGGACGAACCCAACAAGGTCATCTACTCGATGGTGGGCGTCGGCAAGGTGCACGGCACCAAGCAGGTGCTCAAGGACATCTACCTCGGCTACTTCTACGGC
>DAIDOU010000028.1 GCA_027458945.1 Acidobacteriota bacterium | reverse complement strand
CCTCGCCCGGGTTACACGGCCGCCGGCGAACGTGACCACGACCGCGGCGCCGGCGAGCGCGAAGTCCCACGCGCCGCGCGCTCGGACCTTGCGGTACGTGCTCCGTGTCCCAGCCGGCGGCGGGGGCAGGACGATCTCGGTGACGAGCTCGCTGGAAGCGATGACCGTCTCGCGTGTGTAATCGGTCGCGGGGCCGACGAAGAACTGTCCCACGGGCACCGAGCGGCTGCCGTCCTTCCCTGTGATGCGCACCGTGGCGTCGAGCGCCACGAGCGCAGGCGCGGTGTCGGAGGGGTGGACGTAGAAGCACACGTCGCCGCCGAAGACGCAGTGGAACTGGTTCTCCCCCTCGACCGCGTAGCACTTGTCGCCGCCCTTGCGGGCGCAGTGGAAGTCGCCGCGGTAGTACCAGCAGCGCGGGCGCTGGCAGAGGTTGCCGCCGATCGTCCCCTGGTTGCGCAGCTGCGGGCTGGCGGCCGAGAGCGCGCCGTCGGCCAGCGCCGCGTAGCCCGCACTCACGGCGGGGTCGCGGGCCACCTCGGCGAGCGTGGTCATCGCGCCGATGATCAGCCCGCCGTCCAGGTTCTTGCGGGCGCCGCGCAGCTCGGGGATGCCGGCGAGGCTGACCACGGTGTCGGCGGCGAAGACACCGTCGCGCAGGCAGCCGAGGAGGTCGGTGCCGCCGGCGTGGGCGCGCGCCCCGGGCGAGGCGAGCGCCGCCGTGGCGTCGGCGAGCGTCGTGGGGCGGACGTAGCCGAACGCCGCGGTCATCGCCCACCTCCCTGACGCGCGGCCGAAAGCAGCGGGGCCAGGCGCATCGGGCTGATCGGCGAGTCGAGGACGCGCACGCCGACCGCGTCGTACACCGCGTTGGCGATCGCCGCGGCGGTCGGGATCGTGACCGGCTCGCCGAGGCCCTTGGCGCCGGCCGTGTTGGCCTCGTCGTCGGGGGTCTCGATCGGGACCGCCACGATGTCGGCCGGGACGTCCATCGCCGTGGGGATCTTGTAGTCGTGCCAGTTGGCGTTGACCATCGTGCCGGTCTGGCGGTCGAAGACGCGCTGCTCCGTGAGGCCGAGGCCGATCCCCATCGTGATCCCGCCGATGACCTGGCTCTCGTAGGTCAGGCGGTCCATGACGCGGCCGCTGTCGTTGGCGGAGAGGAAGCGCAGGACGCGGACCACGCCGGTGCGGGTGTCCACCTCGACCTCGCAGAACTGGGCGGCGACCGGGTTGACGATCTTCCCCTCGGGGTTGGGGCCGCGCGTGCCGACGCCGACGAGGACGCCGCGGCGCTGCAGCCCCTCGAGCCGGGCGATCTGCCGCCGGGCGGCGGGATCGGCGCTCGAGACCACCTCGTCCCCCTCGATGCGCAGCGCCTCCGCGGGGGCCTTGAGCTCGTCGGACGCGATCGCGAGCAGCTGGCGTTTGACGGCGAGCGCCGCGTCACGCACCGCGGGAGACTCGGTCGGGACGGTCTTGCTCCCGCCCGAGGCGGTGGCGTACTGGGTGGTGCCGGTGTCGGCGTTCTCGATCTCGATGCGGTCGAGCGGCACCCCGAGCTCCTCGGAGACCACCATGGCCATCACGGTCTTGGTGCCGGTGCCGAGGTCGGACGCGCCCATGTTGAGGTTGGCGCTGCCGTCGGCGAACAGCTTGACCACGATCGTGGAGGGCGGGCCGCCGCCGCCCGCGACCCACATGCCAGCCGCCATCCCGACGCCGCGTCGGAGCGGGCCGTCGGCCTTGGCGCGGCGGCGCGCCTGGCTCCAGCCGAACGCGGCCGCGCCCTCCGTCAGGCAGCGGTCGAGGCCGGTGCTGGTGTACGGCTGGCCGCCGCGCGCCTGGCTGACCTTGGGGATGTTCTTGAGGCGCAGCTCGACGGGGTCCATCCCGATCGCCGCGGCGAGCGCGTCCATCATCTGCTCGAGCGCCCACGCGCCCTGCGGGTGGCCGGGCGCCCGGAACGCGCGCGCCGGTCCGCCGTTGATGAACACGTCGGTCATCTCGGTGCGGACGTTGGGGCACAGGTAGAGGTCGCGCACCAGCCAGTCGGCGAGCGACGTCCCGCCCGCGGGGTAGGCGCCGCCGGTGCCGAGCACGGTCATCTCGAGAGCGGTGAGCGTGCCGTCGCTCTTGACGCCGGCCTTCAGGCGCATCGTCATCGGGGGACGGTTGCCGACGCAGACGAAGCTCTCCTCGCGGGTGATGAAGAGCTTGACCGGCCGCGCCGCCAGCTTCGCGAGCACGGCCGCCGCCAGGTCGTACTTGTCGGCCTGCAGCTTCGACCCGAAGCCACCGCCCATGTAGCGGCCGATCACGCGCACGTTGGCGAGCGGCATGCCGAGCGCCGCCGCGACCCGCTGCTGCACCGGGTAGACGCCCTGGGTGGACTCCCAGATCGTCAGGCGGGGCCCGTCCCAGCTCGCGACGCAGCCGTGCAGCTCCATCGGCGTATGGATCTCGGCCGCGGTCGAGTACGTCGCCTCGAGCACCTTGTCGGCGGCGGCGAACCCGCCGGCGACGTCGCCGCGGGCGTACCTCACCGGTTCGCCGACGCGGTTGCCGCCGGGCTGGACGGCGGCGGCGCCGGCCGCGAGCGCCTTGTGCTCGTCGACCACGAACGGGAGGAGTTCGTACTCGACGGCGACGGCGCGCGCCGCGTCCCACGCCTGTTGCGGCGTCTCCGCCGCGACGGCCGCCACCGCCTCGCCGGCGAACCGGCACTCGGGGTCGAACAGCTTGGTGACCACCGTCGGGCTGTAGTACCAGCGCAGGTCGGCCGCCGGGGTGGCGCCGGTGATGACGGCGCGCACGCCGGGCATCTTCGCCGCGGCGCCCGCATCGACCGTGGTCACCTTTGCGTGCGCGTGCGGGCAGCGCACGATGGCGCCGTAGAGCATCTGCGGCAGGACCACGTCGGAGGGGTACACCGCGGCGCCGGAGAGTCGTTCGTAGCCGTCGATCCGCGGCAACGGCCGCCCGACCACCCGGGTCCGGCCCCACGGGCGCGGGCTGCGCTCCGGCGCGTCGCTCTGCGGCACAGCACCATCGACGTAGTACAGCTCGCGGGTCTTCACGGCTCGCCTCCCGCGGCCTTCCGCAGCTGCGAGGCCTTCGCGACCGCCTTGAAGATGTGCGCGTAGGCGCCGCAACGGCAGAGGTTGCCGCTCATGCCGAGGCGGATCTCGTCGAGCGTCGGCTCGGGGTTGGCGCGCAGCAGCCCCTCGGCAGCCATCACCTGCCCCGGGGTGCAGTAGCCGCACTGCAGGCCGTCCTCGGCGAGAAACGCCTGCTGCACCGGCCCCAGCTCCTCGCCGTGCATCAGCCCCTCGAGGGTCGTGATCTCGTGACCGACGGCCTCGAGCGCCAGCGTCATACAGGCGTACCTCGGCGTGCCGTCGATGAGCACGGTGCAGGCGCCGCACTCGCCGCGCTCGCAGCCGACCTTAGTTCCGGTCAGCCCGAGCTTCTCGCGCAGGACGAACAGCAGCGTCCAGCGCGGCTCGGCGAGCAGGCGGCGCCGGCGCCCGTTGACCACGAGCGTGATCGTGGCCGGCTCCTCCTTCGCCGCGAGCGGCGCGACGGCGCCGGGCTGCGCCTTGGCCAGCGTCGCGGCGCCGATGGCCCCGGCGCCGACGGCCGTGAAGAACCCTCGTCGGCTGACGCCCTTGGCTGGAGTGGTCTCGCTGTCGTCGCGATCGTCGGCCATGCGGACCTCCCGGCGCACTACGGAGCTGTCGTGTCTCGGCGGCGCTGTGCGCTCGACCGATTCTACTTGAGAACGCACCGCCCGGAGGCGGCCGGCACGCATGCCGGCGCCGCCAGCGCGAAACGGGGTTATCGTGAAGGAACGGAGGTGGGGGATGCGAGTGAGGGCGTGGAGCGTGGCGTGCGCGGCTCTGGCCGTGGTCATGATGGCGGGGGCGGTCGCACGGGCGGCGGACGATGCCGAGACCAAGGCGGCCACGGCCGCGAGAGCGTGGCTGACGATGGTCGACGCCGGCAAGTACGGCCCGAGCTGGGACGCCGCCGCGGCGATGTTCAGGAGCGGGGTCACGCGGGCGAGCTGGGAGCGGATGGCCGCCGGCGCGCGCGGACCGCTCGGGACCATGCGATCCCGCGAGCTGGCGGCCGCCAAGGCGGCGTCGAGCCTCCCGGGTGCGCCGGACGGGCACTACGTGGTGCTCCAGTTCAAGACCTCGTTTGAGCACAAGGCCGCCGCGACCGAGACGGTCACGATGGTCCTCGAGGGCGACGGCGTCTGGCGGACGACGGGCTATTTCATCCGCTGACGGCCCGCATGGGCATGTTAAGTTAATCACATTGACAAACCCGCGACAAATCGTTACGCTCCCGTGGCTGTTGGGGGGAGTATGTCGGAATTTGCTGTCACGAAGTGGGGGTCGCAGGCACACCGAGCGGGCGGTGTGGGTCCGGCGCGATCGCGCACCGGGGCCGTGTGCCTCCTGGCCGGGCTCGCGCTCGCCGTTGCGGCGTGGCCCGCGGTCGCGCAAGAGAACGACGACTGCCTGACCTGTCACGGCGACACCAGCCTGACGACGAAGCGCGGCGGCAAGACCGTCTCGCTGTTCGTCGACGCGACGAAGTTCGGCTCGGCCGTGCACGGCAAGGTGGCCTGCATCGGCTGCCACGCCGACCTCAAGGGATCCGATTTCCCGCACGCCGAGCACCTCAAGCCGCCGGTCTGCACCCCGTGCCACGAGAGGGAAGTGGCGGACAACGCGATCAGCATGCACGGGCGCGCCGAGGCGCGGGGCCAGGCGTTCGCACCCAAGTGTTTGGACTGTCACGGCATCCCACACTACATCGTGCCGATCAACGACCCGCGTTCGCCGGTGGCGCCGATCCGGATCCCGTTCCTGTGCGGCAAGTGCCACCACGAGGGCTCGCCGGTCAGCCTCGAGTTCAACATCCCCGAATCCCACATCTTCGAAAACTACTCGGAGTCGATCCACGGCCAGGCGCTGCTCAAGAAGGGACTGACCGTGGCGCCGAGCTGCGCCTCGTGCCACACCGCGCACTTTGTCCTGCCGCACACCGACCCGCGCTCCTCGATCGCCCGGAAGAACATCGCCTCGACGTGCGCGAAGTGCCACAGCGCGATCGAGCAGGTCCACCGCAAGATCATCAACGGCCAGCTGTGGGAGAAGGCGCCGAACACGCTGCCGGCCTGTCCCGACTGCCACCAGCCGCACAAGATCCGCAAGGTGTTCTACGAGCAAGGGATGGCGGACAAGGATTGCCTCTCCTGCCACGCCAACCCCGAGATCAAGGCCTCCGACGACGGGCGCTCGCTCTACGTCGACGCCACCGAGCTGGCGCAGTCGGTGCACGCGAGCCGCGCCTGCAGCCAGTGCCACAGCGAGGTCCGGCCCTCCCTGACCCGCCCGTGCGCCTCGATCACTCACAAGGTGGACTGCGCGGCGTGCCACGCCGAGACCGTGGGCCAGTACGGCAAGAGCATCCACGGCCAGCTCAAGGCCAAGGGTGACCCCAACGCCCCCGGCTGCCGCGACTGCCACGGCACGCACGGCGTCAAGGGCCACAACGACCCGGCCTCGCCGACGTTCAAGAGGAACGTGCCGCAGCTGTGCGGCGGCTGCCACCGTGAGGGCGAGAAGGCGGCGATCCGCTACCGCGGCACCGAGCACAACATCCCCTCGCGCTACGCCGAGAGCATCCACGGCAAGGGGCTGATCGCCAGCGGTCTGCTGGTGACCGCGGTGTGCATCGACTGCCACACCTCGCACCAGATCCTCCCCGCCGCCGACCCGACCTCGAGCGTCAACGACCGCAACTTGCCGAAGACGTGCGGCCGCTGCCACTACGGCGTCGAGCGCGCGTTCGAGAAGAGCATCCACTCGCCGCTGGTCTCGCACACGACCAAGCCGCTGCCGGTGTGCAAGGACTGCCACACGGCGCACTCGATCCAGCGCACCGACGCCCTCAGCTTCGAGCTCGGGATCCTCTCGACCTGCGGCAAGTGCCACGCGGACGTGACCAAGTCGTACTTCAGCACCTACCACGGCAAGGTCTCGCAGCTCGGCTTCGGCAAGACGGCGAAGTGCTACGACTGCCACGGCTCGCACGACATCCTGCCGCCGTCCGACCCGCGCTCGCACCTGTCGCCGCAGCACGTGGTCGCGACCTGCCAGAAGTGCCACCCCGGGGCGACGCGGCGGTTCGCCGGCTACCTCACCCACGCCACCCACCACGACCCGGTCAAGTACCCGTTGCTGTTCTGGACGTTCTGGCTGATGACCGGGCTGCTGGTCGGCACGTTCTTCATCAGCGGGTTGCACACGCTGCTCTGGCTGCCGCGTGCCCTCCAGATGCGCCGGCAGCACCGCCGCGAGGCCGTCGAGGAAGACCCCAAGGCGCCGCAGTTCGTCCGCTTCTCGCGCCTCAACCGGGGCCTGCACATCGCGATGATCATCAGCTTCCTGACGCTCGCGACGACCGGCCTGTCGCTGAAGTTCTCCTACACCGCGTGGGCCTCGACGCTCTCGCACCTGCTCGGCGGGTTCGAGACCACGGGGAACATCCACCGCGCCGCCGCCACCCTGATGATCGCCATCTTCGTCACGCACATCGGGGACCTGGTGCGGCGCAAGCGGCGCTCGGGCGTGTCGTGGAAGCAGACGCTGCTCGGTCCCGACTCGATGCTGCCGACGGCCAAGGACGCGAGGCAGGCGTGGGGCTCGATCAAGTGGTTCCTCGGCCTCGGGGAGCGGCCGAACTTCGGCCGCTGGACGTACTGGGAGAAGTTCGACTACTTCGCGGTGTTCTGGGGGATCTTCGTCATCGGCTCGACCGGCATGATGCTGTGGTTCCCGGAGCTGTTCACCCGGATCCTCCCCGGATGGCTGATCAACATCGCCACCATCATCCACAGCGACGAGGCGCTGCTTGCCGTCGGCTTCATCTTCACCGTACACTTCTTCAACACGCACCTGCGGCCGGAGAAGTTCCCGATGGACATCGTGGTGTTCACCGGCCGGATGCCCGTGGACGAGTTGAAGCGCGACAAGCCGGCTGAGTACGAACGCCTGGTGGCCGAGGGCAAGCTCGAGGAGCACCTCGAGGAGGCGTACCAGCCGGTCGTGATCCGGGCGGTGAAGATCTTCGGGTGGGCGGCGTTGGTCACGGGGTTCCTGATCGTGGTGTGGATCATCTACGCGATGCTCTTCGCCTACCGGTAAGGAGCGCTGCCGATAGCGGACCGTCTGCGGCGTTGGACTCGGCGGATCGGATGCTCACGTGCCTTCCAGGCACGCTCCGCTCCTCCCGCCTCGTCCGCCTTGCTAGGGGCCGGGTACGACACTTTGTTCGCGGTTCGACGTTCCGACGCCCACGGCCGAGCGATACGTCCACCGACGCGCAGGACCCCTGGCACCAAAGTGTCGTACCGGGCCCCTGCCAACGGCGGCAGCGCGGCTACACGCCGTAACCCCTACGCCCTGCCGTTCACGTAGTGTCCTTCACGGACCACGGACCACGGGCTTCTCGGCAGCGCGGCTACACGCCGCAGGCCCTACGCCCTGCCGCTGACGCGCTGAGAAGCCGAGGAGAAGAGGAGCAGAGGAGCAGTGGAACGGAGGTTCGTTTCGTCCCTTCCCCGCAGCTCCTCACCTCCTCTACGTTCACGTTCTTGCGACCCACGACCCACGACCCACGAACCACGGTCGTTGCCGGCCACCGGCCACGCCTCTTCTTCCCCCGCTACTTCGGCTCCGGGCCCAGGGTGACGCGGACGAGATCATCGGGGCGCACCCACTTGGCGTAGGCGGCCTGGATCTGCGGCGCCGTGAGCGCCAGGTACCGGTGCGCCGCGAGGGTGGGCTCGTCGAGCGGCAGGTCGTGGGTGGCACGGTCGAGCAGCCCCTGGGCGATGCTCCCCACGCTCGCCTCGGAGAGCGGGATCTCGCGCAGCACCAGCGCCCTGGCTTTCTGCAGCTCGACCGGCGTCACGGGCGCCGCCGCCATCGACTTCAGCTCGCGCACGACGATGGCCTGCGCCTTGCTCACGTTCGGCGGGTCGCAGCCGTAGCGCACGACG
>DAIDOU010000027.1 GCA_027458945.1 Acidobacteriota bacterium | reverse complement strand
TCCCAGTTGAACCCCCAGGTGAGGCCGTGGTCGATGTCCACGATCGTGTCGGAGATCTCGCCGAGGCGGCGCGAGGAGTAGGCGAGCACGTCGCGGGTCACGCGCCAGGCGAACGCGCCGGCGCGGTCGTCGGCGTTGACCACGGTCTTGATGCGCGCGCCGGCGTCGTGGATCCCCTTGGCCTGCTTGAGCGAAGGCGCGTCGAGCTTGGCCTTCGGGCGGTACTGGCCGGTCTGCCAGTCGAGGGTGAAGTCGACGTTCTCGCCCTTCGGGCCCTTCTCGCGCTTGAAGAAGCCGGCCTTGGTCTTGCGCCCGAGCTGCTTGTTCTCGACCATCTTGGTGACGAACTCGGGGACGACGAACGCGGGCTGGCCCTCGTCGTTGGGACACTCCTCGCGCAGGGTGCGGACGACGTGCACCATGGTGTCGAGGCCGACGAGGTCCACCGTCCCGAACGACGCGCTCTTCGGCCGGCCCGTCGCGGGGCCGGTGATCGCGTCCACCTCGTCCACCTGGTAGCCCATCTCCACCATCGCGTGCACCGTCGCCATCAGGCCGTAGACGCCGATGCGGTTGGCGACGAAGTTGGGCGTGTCCTTGCCGAACACGATCCCCTTGCCGAGGAGGAACTGGCCGTAGTCGCTCATGAACGAGACGATGTCCGGGTCGGTCTCCTCGCCGGCGATCACCTCGAGCAGGCGCATGTAGCGCACCGGGTTGAAGAAGTGGGTGACGAGGAAGTGCTTGCGGAAGTCGTCGGAGCGCCCCTCGACCATCTGTTTGATCGGGAGGCCGGAGGTGTTGGACGAGACGATCGCGCCCGGGCGGCGCACCGTCTCCAGGCGCTCGAACACCTGCTTCTTGATGTCGAGCCGCTCGACCACGACCTCGACGATCCAGTCGCACTCGGCGAGCTTGTCCCAGTCGTCCTCGAAGTTCCCCGCCGAGACGAGCGGCAGGAAGCGCTTCGAGTAGAGCAGCGACGGTCGCGAGCTCTTGATGTTGTCGATTCCGGCCAGCGCCAGCTTGTTGCGGAATCGCCTGTCGGTGCGCGTCAGCCCGGCTTTCTCGTCCTCAGGGGTGAGCTGAGGCGGGACGATGTCGAGCAGCAGCACCGGCACGTTGGCGTTGGCCAGGTGCGTGGCGATTCCGGAGCCCATCACGCCCGCGCCCAGCACCCCGACCTTGCGGATCTCCCTGCGCATCGGTCTCTCCTTTTGGCTGCCCCGGTCGGCGTGTGCGCATCCCCCCAGGCCGCCGTGACTGAATACCCGTTCATTGTCGCTCGGCGGCGGCCGTCTGGCAAGGGGGGCGGCGGCCGAGGCGGCGGGGTCAGAACAGACCGACGCCCCAGAGGTCGTGGATGTGCAGCATCCCGACGACGCGCCCGTCCGCGCCGGCCACGATCAGCGAGGTGATCCGCCGGGTCTCGAGCAGGCGGAGCGCACCGGTTGCCAGCGTCGCGGGGGCGACCGTGACGCCGCCGGGGTGCATCACCTCGGCCGCCCGATGCGCCAGGGGGTCGGGGTCGGTCTCCATCAGGCGGCGGAGGTCGCCGTCGGTGATCACGCCGAGGAGCCGGCCGTCGCCGTCCTGCACGGTCGTGATCCCGAGCCCCTTGCGCGACATCTCGTAGATCACGTCCTTCATCGGCGTGTCCAACGCGACCCGGGGGACCTGCTCGCCGGCGTGCATCAGCTCGCCCGCCGTGAGCAGCTTCTTGCCCAGCTTTCCCCCCGGGTGGAGCTGGGCGAAGTCCTGGGGTTTGAAACCCTTGCGAACGGACACCGCCATCGCGAGAGCGTCGCCGAGCGCCAGCGCCGCGGTCGTCGACGCCGTCGGAGCCAGGTTGAGCGGGCACGCCTCGCGGTCGACGCCGAGGTTGAGGTGGACGTCGGCGTAGCCGGCGAGCGCCGAGGCGGGGTTGGAGGTGATCGCGATGAGCCGGTTGTCGAGGCGCTTGAGGTACTCCACGAGCTGGAGCAGCTCCGCCGTCTCGCCGGAGTTGGAGACGGCGACCACGACGTCCCCCGTGGCCACCATGCCGATATCGCCGTGGATCGCCTCGGCCGGGTGGAGGAAGAGCGCCGGGGTGCCGGTCGAGGCCATCGTCGCCGCGAGCTTGCGGCAGATGATCCCCGACTT
>DAIDOU010000026.1 GCA_027458945.1 Acidobacteriota bacterium | reverse complement strand
GCCGACCATGATCTTGTCGGGGTCGTGACGCAGGATCGACCGCAAGCCACGGGCGAACGTCAGCCCCTTCTTCTCGTTGACCGGGATCTGCGTGACGCCGGGGAGCTGGTACTCGACCGGGTCCTCGATCGTGATGATCTTATCCTCGACCGATACGATCTCCGACAGGCAGGCGTACAGCGTCGTCGTCTTCCCCGAGCCGGTCGGCCCGGTGACCAGCACCATCCCGTACGGCTCGCGGATGAACTTGCGCAGCTTCCGCTTGGTGTCCTCGTCGAACCCGACGACCTCGAGGTTGAGGGTGCGGAACTCCTTGTTCGCCGACTCCTTGTCGAGGATGCGGATGACGCAATCCTCGCCGTGGACCGTGGGCATCACCGAGACGCGGAAGTCGATCGTCCTCCCCTTCAGGCGCAGCTTGAAGCGCCCGTCCTGGGGGATGCGCTTCTCCGCGATGTCGAGCTCCGACATCACCTTGATGCGGGAGATGATCGTCGAGTGGTAGCGCTTGTCGATCGGCTCCATCGCCTGGTAGAGCACGCCGTCGACGCGGTACTTGACGATCACCTCGTTCTCGCGCGTCTCGACGTGGATGTCGGAGGCCCGCCGCTGGATCGCGTTGAACACGATCGTGTCCACGAGTTTGATGATCGGCGAGGCGTCGGCGGTGATCGACTCGATCGACAGCGCCTCCTCGCCGTTGTCCTTCTCCTGCACCAGCTGGATCTTGAAGTCCTCCGTCGCCTCGTCGAGGACGCGCTGGGTGGACTCGGACTTCTCGAGGATCTCCGCGATCTTGCCCGCCGGCCCCACCTTGACTTCGACCGGCGCGCCGATGGCGAGCTCGACCTCGTCCACGGCGAGGACGTTGGATGGGTCCGCCATCGCGATCGCCACGACGTCGCCCTGCCGCTCGAGCGGCACGAACTGATAGCGGACCATGACGTCGACCGGGATCTGCCGGAACAACTCGGGGTCGACGCGGAAAGAGGAGAGGTCGTCGAACGGCACCCCGGCCCGCTCGGCCAGCTCGGCCGCGCGCGCGCGGTCCTCCTCGTCGCGCGGGAGCCCGCGCAGGTACTTCTGAGTCACCGTGCCGATCTCTCCTGCCATCGCCCGCCTCACTGCGCCTTCGACATCAGCGTGAACATCGGGTAGTAGACCGCGAGCAGCATCGTGGCGACAACCCCTCCCATGATCACCAGCACCGCCGGTTCGATCAGCGAGACGACCTGAGCGAGGCGCACCTCGATCGTCTCATCGTAGAACTGGCTGACGTTGCCAAGCATACCCTCCAGCGCCCCGGTGGCCTCCCCGACCTGGACCATGGCGATGGAAAGCTCGGGGAACAGCCCCGTGCCCTCGAGCGACGACCACAGCGGCTGCCCCTCGCGCACCTTGCCGGCCACCCTCTGCAGCGGCGCACCCAGGGCGCGGTTCGTCACGGTCCCGCTCGCGATCTCCAGGGAGTTGACGAGCGGCGTGCCCCCCGCGATCAGCGTCCCCAGCGAGCGCACGAACTGCGACAGGCCGAAGAGGTGGAAGACGCGGCCGACGAACGGCACCCGGAGCTTGGCGCGGTCGATCGCCGTCAGCCCGGCTTCGCTGTGCAGCCAGCGCCGCGACAGGAGATAGGCACCCACGATGGCGGCGACGATGTAGCGCAGGTGGTGCTGGATGAAGCTCGAGGCTCCGACGATCACGCGCGTGATGAGCGGCAGGTCCGCCGAGAACCCCATGTAAAACGACGCGAAGCGCGGGATCACGTAGGTCACGAGCACGATGATCAGCGCGAACGAGAGCGAGAGCAGCACGATCGGATAGGTCAGCGCCGACTTCACGCGCCGTCGCACGCCCTCGAGCAGCTGCTGGTGGTGGATGTAGCGGTTGAGGACGCCGACCAGCTCGCCCGAGCGCTCACCGGCCAGCACCGTGGCGCAGTAGAGCTTGGGGAACACGCCGCCCTGGGCCGCAAACGCGTCCGAGAGCGACACACCGCTGCGCACGTCCTCGAGCACGCGCTGGAGCACCTCGCGAAAGAAGGCCGAGGCCTGCGTCCGCTGCAGGAGCTCGAGCGACTGCAACACCGGGATCCCAGCCTTCAGCAGCGTCGCGAGCTGTTGGTTGAAGACGAGGAAATCGAGCGGCGCGATGCGCTGGCGGCGGCCGAGGAACGGCAACCGCAAGGCGCCCCGCGCCTCGCTGATGCGGAAGACCGCGAACCCCTTGCCCTCGAGGTCGCGGCGCAGCGCCTCCTCGCTCACCGAGCGGTAGCGCTGCTCGACCACCGCCCCCTCGGGCGTCCCCAGCCGCACCGCGTACTCGGTCACGGCTTCTCCTCCCGTTCCGCCCACAGGACGAGGAACAGCGCCTGGTTGGCGTTCTCGGAGCGGGCGCCGCCGAGGACCGAGGGCTGCTTGACGAGCAGGGTCACCGTCGCGCGCACGAGGGGGTGCAACGTCTCGACGTCGTTGGCGCCGCGGTCACGGCGCGAGAGCTGGAGCTGGGCCAGCTGCACCCGGTCGGGGTCCTGCGGTACGCCGCGCACGGTGAACCGCAGGTGGTAGCGATCTCCGGCCGCCAGCTCGACGACGCTGCCGTCCGACGCCGTCACCTGCAGCGTCGCGACCTCCTGGTAGTTGGTGAAGTGGAACAGCTCCCGCAGCTCCGAGCCGATCCCCTCGATGAGCGGCGCCGGCTGACCCGGCGGCTGCGGGTCGGTGTTGGCGAGGAGCAGTCGAATGCGCACCTTGTAGGCGGCGGGCGCCACGTCCCAGCTCGCCAACGCCCGGGCAACCCGCTCGAGCACCGCCGCGGAGTCGCGAACTGTGATCGCGTTCAGGCTCGGCTGCAGCAAAACGCTGCCATCGGCGGAGAGCAGGGGCTCGACGAGCGCGGCCGCGTCGCGCGCCGGGCGGAAATGGAGCTGGAAGACACGCAGCTCCTGATCGGCGGCCAGCGCGGTTGCAGCCGTCACCACCAGCAGTGCCACCGCCGCCTTGACCAACTACAGCTCCAGGTGCGGATCCACGATGAACGCCACCTGGACCGCCGGCCGCGACTGCGACGCCGGGCTCAGCTGATAGAGCCGCACCCCCGCGTTGTCCACTTCCACGAACGCCGGCTCGTTCACCGCCGCCGGAGGCCGCACGGCCGCGCGCGGCGCCTGCGCCACCACGGGCCGACTCGGCCGCGCGAGCTCCCGCACGGCGGTCGCC
>DAIDOU010000025.1 GCA_027458945.1 Acidobacteriota bacterium | reverse complement strand
CCGCAGGCTGCGTTGGCCTGCGCGAAATGTCCTCGACGTAGGCTGCAGCTACGCCTGCGGGCATTTCGCTTGTCCGCCTTGCCAGCGGGCGCCATCGCGACCCTCGCTTTCGTCGCTATGCGCGACAGGCTCCTAGGGCCGGGCGCTCGATCCTGCGGCGCCTGGATTATGATACTGAGGCCACGGAGCCGTCCGGGCCGGCGCGAGTCGCCGCCGCGGACGGTCCGGGCCTCGAAGTCCTTGCGTCACTCGAAGGGGTGGAATGAGGAAACGTGGTCGGGCCTCGTCATCGAACCGAAGGGAGACGCGAATGAGCACGGAGTTCAACGGTTGTTCTGGCAGCGGCCGCGGCGCGAAGGCGTGGGCGGGCCTGGTGGGCGCCCTCGCCCTCGGCCTGGCGGCGCTGGCGCTGCCGGCCGCCGCCGAGGCGGCGCAGGACTTGATGCGCTTTCCGACGCTTCACGGCCGGACGGTCGTGTTCTCGGCCGGGGGCAGCCTCTGGAAGGTCGATCGCAACGGCGGGGTGGCGCAGCGGCTCACGGCCGACGCCGGCCTCGACCTGATGCCGCGGTTTTCCCCGGACGGCAAGGAGATCGCGTTCACCGGAAACTACGACGGCAACACCGACGTGTACGTCATGTCGGCCGAGGGGGGCGCGGTCCGCCGCCTGACGTTCCACTCCGACGTGGTGCCCGACGCGCCGATGCGCTGGGGGCCCGACAACATGGTCGTGACCTGGACCCCCGACGGGAAGCAGATCATGTTCCTGTCCCGGCGGACGACGTACAACTCCTGGTTCGGCCAGCTCTTCCTCGTCCCCGCGGCCGGCGGGCCGGCGACGCGGTTCCCGGTCCCGCGGGGCGGCGTGACCTCGTTCAGCCCGGACGGGACGAAGATCGCGTACAACCGCATCTTCCGCAACTTCCGCACCTGGAAGCGGTACTACGGCGGCCTGGCGCAGGACGTCTGGATCTACGACCTCAACACGCACGCGATCCAGCGGGTCACCGACTGGAAGGGCACCGACACCTACCCGATGTGGTACGGCGACACGATCTACTTCGCCTCGGACCGCGGCCCGGAGAAGCGCCTGAACATCTGGGCGTACAGTCTGAAGACCAAGGAGTTCCGGCAGGTCACCGAGTTCAAGGACTACGACGTGGACTGGCCGAGCCTGGGCGATGACGGCATCGTGTTCGGCTGCGGCGGCCAGCTGTACGTGCTCGACCTCCCCTCCGAGAAGCTCGCCAAGATCACGGTGGACATCCCCGACGACGGCGTGCGCACCCGCCCGCGCTGGGTGGACGCCAGCAAGACGATCCAGGCGTTCGACATCGCTCCCAACGGGAAGCGGGCGCTGTTCGAGGCCCGCGGCGACATCTTCACGGTCCCCGCCGAGCACGGCAACACCCGCAACCTGACGGCCAGCTCCGGCGTGCGCGAGCAGGACCCGGCGTGGTCCCCGGACGGCAAATGGGTCGCCTACGTCACCGACCGCACCGGCGAGGCCGAGATCGCGGTCCGTCCCTCCGACGGGAGCGGCGCCGAGCAGATCCTGACCAGTCGTGCCAAGGGATACCTGTACGACCCGACGTGGTCGCCGGACAGCAAGAAGATCACCTTCGACGACTCCGACCACGCGCTGTGGTTCGTCGACGTGGGCGACCGCAAGGTGACGAAGGTCGACAACGACCCGCGCTCCGAGATGCACGACTTCTCCTGGTCGCCCGACGCCCTGTGGCTCGCCTACAGCAAGGCGGCCGACAACGACATGCGGACGGTCTACCTGTACAGCGTCGCCTCGGCGCAGGTGACCCAGGTGACGCGGGCGATGACCAACGACTACGGCCCGGTGTTCGACCCCGAGGGGAAGTACCTCTACTTCATCGGCCTCAAGCACGAGAACCCGGTGTTCAGCGAGAGCGAGTTCAACATCGCGACGCTGAAGATGGCCGGCATCTACGTCGCGACGTTGCAGGCCGGCGAGCCGTCCCCGTTCGCGCCCCGCTCGGACGAGGGGTCGATCAAGAGCGACGACACGAAGAAGGACACGGACAGGTCCGAGGCGTGGAAGCCGGGCGCCTCGGCTGCGATCCACATCGACCTCGCCGGCCTCGACGGGCGGGTCGTCCCGCTGCCGGTGCCGCCCGGCGAGATCGGCCACCTCAGCGCGGTGTGCGGGAAGCTCGTCTACATGACGACGCCGCTGCGGAGCTTCGAGACCGCGCTGCACGGCGAGGAGCCCGAGCTGCACTCGTTCGACATGGCCAAGCGCAAGGACACGGTGCTGACGAGCCCGCTCGACGACTACGCGTTGAGCGCCGACGGCTCCGCCGCGCTGATCAAGAACAAGGACGCCTACAGCATCGTCGGCACCGCCGGCGACGGCAAGGCGGAGGGCGAGGCCGCCAAGGCGCTCGACCTGTCGCACATGCAGGAGCTGGTTGACCCGCGCGCCGAGTGGCGGGAGATGTACGAGCAGGCGTGGCGCCTCGAGCGCGACTTCTTCTTCAACCCCGAGATGAACGGGGTGAACTGGCCGGAGATCCGCGCCAGGTACGAGAAGCTGCTTCCCGAGGTGGCGTGCCGCGAGGACCTGAACTACGTCATCGGCGAGATGCTCGGCGAGCTCGGCAACTCGCACACCTACGTCGGCGGCGGCGACGAGTTGCACGGCAAGCGCGTGCCGACCGGCCTGCTCGGCGTCGACTTCGGCGTCGACGGCAAGGCCGGCCGCTACTTCTTCGCCAAGATCTACCCGGGCGACAACACGCACGAGAGCTACCGGTCGCCGCTCACCGAGCCCGGGATCGACGTCAAACAGGGCGACTACCTGCTCGCGGTCAACGGGCACGAGCTCAAGCTCCCGACCGACCCGTACAGCCTCTTCGTCAACACGCTCGGCGGCACGGTGAGGCTCACCGTGGCCGACGACGCGGCCGGCAAGAACCGGCGCGACGTCACGGTCAAGCCGATCGCCGACGAGCTGAACCTGCGCATGAAGGCGTGGATCGACCACAACCGCGAGGTGGTGGAGAAGGCCTCCGGCGGCAAGATCGGCTACCTGTACTTCGCCGACATGGACGAGCAGGGGATGGATCAGTTCATCAACCAGTTCTACCCGCAGGTGCGCAAGCAGGGGCTGATCGTGGACGTCCGCTACAACGGCGGCGGCTTCATCGACCAGATCGTGCTCGAGCGCTTGCGCCGCGTCCTCGTGGGGATGTCGACCAACCGTGAGGGGGTCGCGTTCCCGATCCCGCAGCAGCTCGTGCACGGCTATATGGCGTGCCTGCTCAACCACTACTCCGCATCGGACGGCGACATCTTCCCCTACTACTTCCGCAAGTACGGCCTCGGGCCGCTGATCGGCGAGCGGACGTGGGGCGGCGTGCGCGGGATCCGCGGCTACTGGCCGCTCGCCGACGGCGGCTACGTCACGATCCCCGAGGACAGCCTGTACGGCCTCCACTCCGAGTGGGTCATCGAGAACCACGGCGTGGAGCCCGACATCGAGGTGGACAACCTCCCGGGCGACGTGATGGCGGGCAAGGACGCCCAGCTCGAGCGGGCGATCGCGTACATCATGGACAAGCTCAAGTCCAACCCGATGACGCTCCCGCCGCCGCCGCCGCTGTCGCCGGCGTACCCGCCGCAAGGGCAGTAACCGCGGTCTTGGTGATGCACGACGGGCGGGGCGCGATGCCCCGCCCGTCTTCTTTCCCGGCCGGCCGGCGCCGCAGGGGCCGGCTACGGCCGGGGTCCGATCAGACGGGGTCCTCCCCCGCATGCGGCGCAAACCCCTCGCCGAGCACCTCCTGGGCGGGGGTGATCGCGACGAACGCCGCCGGGTCGACCTGCGCCACCAGCCGCTTGAGCCGCCCGGTCTCGTGCTGGGCGACGACCACGTAGAGGACGGGCCGCTCCTCCCCGGTGAAGCCGCCCTGGCCCTTGAGCACGGTGACGCCCCGCCCGAGTTGGCCGAGGATCGCCTCGCGCACGCGGTCGTGGTGCTCGCTGATGACGAGCGCGGCGCGCGCCGCGGAGAACCCCTCCTGCACGAGGTCGAGCACGCGCGCCGACACGAACGCTAGCGCCAGCGCCACCATCACCGCCTCGGCGCCGAACACGAACGCGGCGCCGGCGAAGATCGCCACGTTCATCGCGAGCAACGCCTGCCCGATCCCGATCCCGAGGGTGCGGTGCGCCAGGCGCGCCAGCACGTCGGTCCCGCCGGTGGTGCCGCGGCCGCGGAAGACCAGGCCCATGCCGAGGCCGTCCATCAGCCCGCCGTAGCAGATCACCAGCAGCCGGTCGCGCGTCGGCGGCACGAGCCACGCCGCCGACAGGTCGATCGCCGCCGACATGATCACCACCGAGACCACGGTCCTGACGAAGAACCGCACGCCGCCGGCGTACCGCCACCCGAGCCAGAGCAGCGGCACGTTGAGGAGCAGCACGACCATGCCGACCGGTGTCCCGAAGAGGTGGTGGGCGATGATCGCGAGGCCGGTGACGCCGCCGGAGACGACGTTGTTGGGGACGAAGAAGAGGTTGGTCCCCGCCGCGACCAGCAGCGAGCCGGCCACGATCTGGGCGTAGTCGAACGCAACCCCCCACCGTCCCTGCGGCGCCGTGACCGGGAGCTTCATCTTTGCGCATGGTGGCACGAAGCCCGCGGCCTGCCAAGCTTCACCGCGGCCCGGCCCGCTGCTACCCTGGCATCGGGAGGTGCACGATGCTGGAAGCGATCGTCCTGATCAACGTCAAGCCCGGCCAGCTCCACGCGGTCGCCGACACCCTGATGGAGCGCGAGGGTGTGCACGAGCTGTACTCGGTCGCCGGCAAGTACGACATGGTCGCCGTGCTGCGCACCTCCCGCAACGAGCGGCTCGAGGAGCTGGTGACCGGCGAGATCGCCGCCCTGCCCGGCGTCGAGCACACGACCACGCTGGTCGCCTTCCGCTGCCTCTCCCGCAAGGAAAGCGACGGCACGTTCAGCGTCGGACTCGACCCGGGCA
>DAIDOU010000024.1 GCA_027458945.1 Acidobacteriota bacterium | reverse complement strand
GCGGACCGCGACGGTGCGGGCGCCGGCGTCGAGCGCGTTCTCCACCAGCTCCTTGACCACCGAGGCGGGGCGCTCGACGACCTCGCCGGCGGCGATCAGGTTGATGAGCGCGTCGGGGAGCAGGCGGATGCGGGCCACGCGGCGAAGGTACACGACCGCTCGGGCGGTTGGAAGGGCGTTCGCCGCGGGGCGGCTAGAATGCCAACCGTGGAGGCGCCGTGGACTTCGATTTCTCAGAACAACAAGAGATGGTGCGTGACATGGTGCGGTCGTTCGCCGCGGAGAAGCTGCGGCCCGGGGCGGGGGCGAGGGACGAGAGCGGCGAGTTCCCGGCCGAGATCTTCCGCGAGCTCGCGGCGCTCGGCCTGCTCGGGATGACCACGCCGGAGGCGTACGGCGGGGCCGGCATGGAGATCCTCGCCTACCTGTTCGCGATCGAGGAGATCGCGCGGGCGGACGCCAGCGTCGCGGTCGCGGTGTCGGTGACGAACTCCGTGTGTCAGTGGCCGATCGTCCACTTCGGCAGCGAGGAGCTCAAGCGGCGGGTGCTGCCGGAGCTGGCGAGCGGCGAGGTCCTGGGCGGCATCATGCTGACGGAGCCCGGCGCCGGCTCCGACCTCGCGTCGCTGCGCACGACGTACCGGCGCGACGGCGACCGCTTCCTCCTCAACGGCGCCAAGGCGTGGATCACCAACGCGGGGATCGGCGCGACCTTCGTGGTGCTGGCGACCCGCGACCGGAGCCAGGGCGCCAAGGGGATCTCGGCGTTCGTGCTCGACGCGCGCCAGCCCGGCGTCGTCGTGCAGCCGCGCGAGAAGAAGATGGGGCTGCGCTCCTCGGTGACGGCCGCGGTGATGCTCGAGGACGCCGAGGTGCCGGTCGCCAACCTGCTCGGGGAGGAAGGGACGGGGATGAAGATCGCGCTCGCCACCCTCGACCACTCGCGGTTGGGGATCGCGGCGCAGGCGCTCGGGATCGCTCAGGCGGCGCTCGACGAGGCGCTGGCGTACGCCAAGCAGCGCGAGCAGTTCGGACGTCCGATCATCGAGCACGAAGCGGTCGGCTTCCGCCTCGCCGACATGGACGCCGAGCTCGAGGCCGCGAGGTGGCTGACCTACCGGGCGGCGTGGCTCTCGCAACGCCCCGGCCGCGTCAGCCGGACCAGCGCGCAGGCCAAGCTGCTGGCGAGCGAGACCGCGAACCGCATCGCCGCTCTGGCGGTGCAGGTGCACGGCGGCTATGGCTTCTCGCGCGAGTACGCGGTCGAGCGCCTCTACCGCGAGGCGCGCGTGACCACGATCTACGAGGGGACGAGCGAGGTGCAGCGCATGGTCATCGCACGAGCGCTGAAGGGATTGGCCACGACCGCGCCGGAATGAGCACGACGCGCCGGGTCGCCCCGGCGCGTCGCGTGATCGTGCGGGACGGGCCGCGTGCCCCGGGGCCGGTCGCTCGCTTACTTGTCCTGCACCTTGATCGCGATCGTCTTCGGCTTGGTCTCCTCGCGCTTCGGGAGGGTCAGGTGGAGAACGCCGTGCTGGTACACCGCGTGGACCTTCTCGGGGTCGACGTTGGTCGGCAGGCTGAACGAGCGCTCGAACGAGCCGTACGCCCGCTCGACGCGGTGGTAGGTTTCGCCCTCGACGGCCTTCTCGAACGTCCGGTGACCCTTGAGGGTGAGAACGCCGTTCTCGACCGACACCTCGACATCCTTCGGGTCGAGGCCGGGGAGCTCGGCCGCGATCTCGAGCGCGTCCTTGGTCTCGCGCACGTCGACCGGCGGCATCCAACTGCCTGAGATGTAATCCTCGTCGGCGCGGCGTCCCTGACTCCAGATGTCGTTGAACGCCCGGTTCATGCGGTCCTGCAGGGTGGCCATCTCACGGAACGGATCCCAACGAATGATGGTGCTCATGGTCGTTTCCTCCTTGTCCAGGGCCCTCTCACGGGCTCCGAAGTCAATCTAATACCTTAGCGCATAGATGTCAAGTCCTACCATCTCAAATAGGATCAAACATTAGTCGCTGCGACTCAGATTGAAAGCGCTCCGGGAGTCGGCGGCCGCGCCCGGCGGCGTCCGGGAAGCGAGCCGCAACATCCTCTTCCTGGATGGTCTTGGGGGGTGTGGTCGGCCGCTGTCAAGACGCCGCGAGGTAGAGGCGCCAGCCGCCGAGGACGGCGAGCCCGGCCCCGAGCAGGAGCAGGACGACCCCCATGGCGTGGATCACGAAGCGCTCGGCTCGCGGCGTCAGCAGCTTCGACCCGCGGCGGAACGCCCACAGCAGCGGCACGTACCACGCGACCACCCCGCCGACGAGCGCGCCGAGCATCCACGCCAGGCCGGAGGCGCCGTGGGCGCGCGCCGCCTCGACGAACGCGAGCCCGGCCGTGACCCACCAGATCCAGTAGTGCGGGTTGGCGGCGGCGACCACGAGACCGAGGAGGAAGCTGCCGAGCGCCTTGCGCTCCTCGACGTTCTCCGGCGTCCGCGCCCGCCCGGCGCCGGACGGGGCCGCGCGCAGCGAGGCGGCGCCGCCCCACAGCAAGGCGAGCCCGCCGAACAGCTCGACCACCGGCAGCGCGCCGATCTCGCGCAGCACCGGCGCCGCCCCGGAGGCGAGCGCGGTGAACAGCGCGACGTCGAGCGTGGTGACGCCGATCAGGAACCAGACTGCGGAGGAGAGGTGGCGGGAGAGCGCAAGGCGGCTGGCGACCAGCGTGATCGGCCCCGGGACCGCGACCGTGGCCAACGACACGAGGAAGCCGAGCGCGACCAGCGCCGGCAGCGAGAGCGGGACGGTCAGGCCGGACAACGCAGGCTACCCGAGCTTGTATCCGATCCGGCGCAGGAAGGCGAGCCTATCGGAGACGTCGTGCTGGCTCTCCACGCCCTTCGGCGAGCAACCGTCCACGACGCCGAGGATCGCCCGGCCGCCGCCGCTTTCGGCGAGGACGACCTCGACGGGGTTGGCGGTGGCGCAGAAGATCCGGCAGACCTCGGGGACCGCCTTGATCGGGTTGAGCACGTTGATCGGGAAGCCGTCCGCGAGGAGGACGAGGAACGAGTGCCCGGCGCCGATCGCGAGCGCGTTCCGCGTCGCCAGCTCGACGAGCTCGGGGTCGTTGCCGGAACGGCGCACCAGGGCCGGGCCGGACGATTCGCAGAAGGCGATCCCGAAGCGGATCTGCGCGGACGTCGTCACGATCGCCTCGTGGAGGTCCTCCACGGTCTTGATGAAGTGGGACTGCCCGAGGATGAGGTTGACGCCCTCGGGCCTCTCGATCGGTACGGTCAGGATGTTCATAACGGGTCCTTCCCGGGGCAGGCGGTCGCCGCGCGGCCCCTCACGATGACGCGCCGGCGAGGTTCACGACGGCGCCCGCGAGCACCTTGGTGATCAGCACCATCAGGCCGGGCGACAGCCGCCCGCGCTCCACCGCGAGCGGGGTGTCGAGCGCGTCGGCGCCCGCGTCGGGGTGGGTGCAGACCACCACCGCGGGGATCTGGCGCGCGGCGGCCAGGGCGGCGCCGCTGTGCGGATCGGTGATCTCGCTCTGCTCGATCGGCACGAGCTTGGCCCGGCGGAACTCCTGCGTCAGGCTCCACGGAAACCTCGGCAGCGAGCGGCCGCCCTCGAGCGTGACCGTCAACGTCCGCGGCCAGTGCACCGGGACCCCGACGCGGTCGAGCTCGATCCACGCGGCCACCCGGCCGCCCATCTCGTCGAGGAGCGCCTGCGCTCCGGCCGCCTCCTGGTAGCCGCCGGCGAGGAAGGCGACCACGATCGGGGCGCGGTGGCCCATCCGGCTCATCGCCGACGCGGCCTCCATCGCGACCGCCACGCCTGAGGCGTCGTCATCGACGTTGAGGGCGCGCTGGTAGGAGTCGTCGAGGTGCTCGCGCGCGCCGTCCCAGTGCGCGGCGAGCACCACCGGCCACCGCCGCGGGTCGCTGCCGGGCAGCTCCACCAGCACGTTCGACCACTGCTGCTCGGCCCCGTTGGAGGCGCGGTGAGCGAACGTCGAGACGCGCACCGGGAGGCCGCGCCGTCCCGCCTCCTGGCGCAACACCTCGACGACGTCGGCAGCCGCCGGCGCCCAGGCGTAGCGCGTCGTGATCAGCGGCCCCGGCACCCCGGCGGCCGGCGTGCCGGAGAGGCGGTCGACGGTCGACATCAAACGCGCGCGGGCGGCCGCGCCGCCGTCAGGTAGCGCCTTCTTCAGCAGCTTGGTGAGCGTCTCGTCCGCCTGGTCGGCGGGTGCGTGCGGGACCCAGCCGATCCCCCAGCGCAGGAGCAGATCGCGCCGATCGAAGAACGCCGAGTCTCCCGGCACCGCGACCGCCGCCACGACCACGCTCTCGCCGGGCCCGAGCACGGGGAGGTCGATCTTGGCCAGGCCCGAAGGGGCGAAAGAAACCGGCATCTCCTCGTCGGGGCCGAGCGCCCGGAGCCGCACCGCGCGGCCCGTCCACTGCACCGACGGGTCGCCCTGCAACGTCAGCGGGAACGGCCGTTGCCCGTCGCCGTCCACGAGGATGAACGCCATCCCGCCGGCGCCGATCTCGATCACCCCCGAGGTGGGCCGGGAGGCGGTGGCCCTGGCGGCGGGGAGCGGGCGCGGCGGTACCGCGTGGCTGAACGAAAACCGGCCGCCCGCGAGCGCGGGGTCGTCGAGCCAGCACGCCATCGCGAAGTCGCCGACGAGGTCGGCCGCGGTGCGGCGGTCGCCGCGGGCCGCGAGCAGCCGGTCGATGCCGGCCAGGCCCTGCTCGGGGGCGGAGACGAGGCCGCGCAGGCTGTCGTCGCCGAGCTTGTCGCGCAGGTACTCGAGGAAGAGCAGCGACCAGCCGTGCGCACTCCACGGATCGCTCGCCGCGTGACCCCGGCCCTCGGGGTCGGTTTCGCCCCAGAGGAGGCGAGGCGAGGC
>DAIDOU010000023.1 GCA_027458945.1 Acidobacteriota bacterium | reverse complement strand
CTTGTTCCCCTCGAAGCGGATCTCGCCGATCTTGACCTTGGCGCCCTCGTCGATCTTGAACACCACCTTGCGCTCGTTGGGGGCCGTCTCGCTGACCACGGGCTCGACGACCGCGCTGGCGTAGCCGTCCTTGGCGTAGATATCGAGGATCGCCTGCTGGATGCGCTTGAGCTCCGAGCTCCGCAGCGGGACGTTGCGCTTGAGCGTCACGTTGGCCGTATCGAGCTTCTCCCGCAGCGACGAGCTGGAGATCTTCTTGTTCCCTTCGAAGTCGTAGGCGACCACCTTGGGGCGTTCGCGCACGGTGACGATCAGCCGCACCTTGCCGGGGGCGATGTCCTCGTACTCGACCTTGAGGTTCTCGACCAGACCGGAATCCCAGAACCGCCGGAAGCTCTTGGCGATCGCCTTGGGGTTGAACACGTCTCCGGGGGAGACGTTGAGGTAGTACTCCACCGTGTCCGCAGTGATGGTGGCGCCGCCGACGACCTTGATCTCGGTGACGATCGGTTGCACGGGCTCCGTCGAGGCGACGGCCGGCTTCGGTTCGGATGCGGCTGCCTTGGCGGCGTCGTCGGCGCCCGCCGTGCCGGCGGCCAGCGCCGCGACCGCCAGGATGAGAGCCGCTACTGTTCGCACACAGCCTCCCGTGCCGCCACCACCAGGCGTTCCCCGGCCACCTGCGCGAACAGTGCTTCGCCCTCCGCATGCCGGTGAGAGATCAGATAGTCGGACATCGCGTCCTCCAGATAGCGCGCCACCGCGCGCCGCAACGGGCGCGCGCCCGCCGAGGGGTCACCGCCGGCATGGTCGAGGAGCCACTCCACCGCCTCCGGAGGCACGTCGAGCGTGATGCCGCGCCGGGCGAGGTGGGACACGACGTCGCCGACCAGCAACTGCGCCACCTGGCGGAGTTCCGCCGGCTGCAGCGGGTGGAAGACGACGATGTCGTCGAGCCGGTTGAGGAACTCCGGCGGGAAGCGACGCTTGAGCTCCCGCATCACCGCGTCGCGGATCTCCGGCTCCGAAGGCCCGCCGCCGCGTTCCGTGAAGCCGACCTGGGCGCCGCCCGCGAGCAGGTCCCTGGTCCCGAGGTTCGACGTCATCACGATGAGCGTGTTCTTGAAGTCGACCTGGTCGCCGTAGGCATCGGAGAGGATGCCGTCCTCGAGGATCTGCAGGAGCAGGTTGGCGATGTCGGGGTGCGACTTCTCGATCTCGTCGAGCAGGACCACCGAGTACGGCTGGCGGCGCACCCGCTCCGTGAGCAGCCCGCCCTCCTCGAACCCGACGTAGCCGGGGGGCGAGCCGATGAGCTTCGACACGGCGTGCTTCTCCATGTACTCCGACATGTCGAAGCGGACGAGGGCCCGCTCGGAGTGGAAGAGGAGGCTTGCGAGCTGGCGGGCCGCCTCGGTCTTGCCCACGCCCGAGGGTCCGAGGAAGAGGAACGAGCCGATCGGCCGCAACCCTCTGGTGACCCCGAGGCGGGAGCGGCGGATCGCGCGCGCGATCGCCGAGATCGCCTCGTGCTGGCCGACGATCCGTTGGCGGAGCGTCTCCTCCATGCGCGCGAGGCGCTCGACTTCGTCCTCGCGCAGCGTCGAGATCGGGATCCCGGTCCACGATGCGATCACGTCCTCGACGTCGGCGCGGCCGACCTCGGCCGCGGGCGAGGGGGTGGGCGAGCTCGCCGACAACCGCTTGATCTCGGCGCGCAGGCGCAGCTCCTGCTCGCGCAGCCCCACCGCGCCCTCGAAATCCTTGGCCGAGATCGCGCGCTTCATCTCCCGCACCAGCCGGTTCGCGTCACCCTGCCGCCGCCGCAGCTGCTCGGTCGAGGCGGCTCCGCGCAGCTTCACGCGTGCCCCGGCCTCGTCGAGCACGTCGATCGCCTTGTCGGGGAAGAAGCGGTCGGCGATGTAGCGACCGGACTGCTCGACCGCGGCCCGCAGCGCGTCCGCCGTGTAGCGGACGTGGTGGAACTCCTCGTAGCGCTCGCGGACGCCCTCGAGGATCCCCAGCGTCGCCGCCTCGTCGGGCGGCTGCACCGCCACCGGCTGGAACCGGCGGGAGAGCGAGCGGTCCTTCTCGATGTACTTGCGGTACTCCTTGAGGGTCGTGGCACCGACACACGTGACCTCGCCGCGCGACAGCGCGGGCTTGAGGATGTTGGCCGCGTCGAGCGAGCCCTCGGCCGACCCGGCGCCGATCAGCACGTGGAGCTCGTCGATGAAGACGATGATCTCCGGGTTCTCCCGCAGCTCCTTCAGGATCGCCTTGAGGCGCTCCTCGAACTGGCCGCGGTACTTCGTCCCGGCCACCACCAGCGAGAGGTCCAGCGCCACGATGCGGCGCTCGGCCAGCTGCACCGGGACGCGGCCCGCGGCGATGCGCTGCGCCAACCCCTCGACGATCGCCGTCTTGCCCACGCCCGGCTCGCCGAGCAGGACCGGGTTGTTCTTCGTCCGGCGCAGGAGGATCTGGACGATGCGGTCGACCTCTTCCTCGCGCCCGACGAGCGGATCGAAGCTGCCGCCCGCGGCCAGCTCGGTCAGGTCGCGGCCGAACTCGGCGAGCGACGCCAGTTCGTGGCGTCCCTTCTTCAGGTCGCGCGCCCGCCAGATCTCGCCCAGCTCGTCCCGCGCCGCGGCCAGCGACAACCCGTGCGCGGCCAGTGCCCGCGCCCCGGCCGTCTGGTCGAGGCGGAGGATCGCGAGCAGGATGTGCTCGTTCCCCACCGCGGGCTGCCCGAGGACCTCGGCCTCGTGCGCGGCCAGCAGCAGGATCCGGCGCGCGTCCTCGGCGAGCGGCAGTTCGCCCGGCGCCTGGACGTCGCGGCCGCCGGCCGCGGCGCCGAGCTCGGCGCGGAGCTGCTCGCCGCTGGTGGCGAAACGCTCGAGGAGCTGCTCGACGGCCTCGTCGCCCTCGCGCAGGAGCCCGAGCAGGACGTGTTCGGACCCGATGCTCGGCGCACCGGCCTGGGCCGCCTCGTAGCGAGCGAAGAACAGCGTCCGCCGGGCTCTCTCGGTCAGGTTCTCGAGCATCCCACCTCGACATCGGCCCCGGTCAGCCGCAGCGTGCGTCCGCAGCGGCCGGCCAGGGCCTCGTTGTGGGTCACGATAACACTCGTCAGACCACGGCTCAAATGCAGCTCCTCGAACGTCTCGAACAGCGCCTCCGCGTTGGCGGCGTCGAGGTTTCCGGTCGGCTCGTCGGCGAGCAGCAGCTCGGGGGCGGCGACCAGCGCCCGCGCCACCGACCCGCGCTGCTGCTCCCCCCCCGAGAGCTCGTCCGGAAAGTGGGTGCGGCGGTGCCCGAGACCGACCGCGGCGATCTGCTCCGCGGCGGTCGCCAGCGCCGACCGTCGCGGCTGGCCGGCGATCAGGAGCGGCATCGCGACGTTCTCCTCGAGGGTGAACTCCGGGAGCAGCGCGTGGAACTGGAACACGAAGCCGATGCGCCGGTTGCGCCAGCGCGCCCGCTCCTCCACCGAGAGCGCCGCGACGTCGCTGCCGAACAGGAGCAGCTCTCCGCCGTCCGGGCGGTCGAGCAGCCCGAGCAGGTGCAGCAGGGTGCTCTTGCCGACCCCCGAGGGGCCGGCGACCGCCAGCATCTCGCCCCTGGCCACCTCGAGGTCGAGGTCGCGCAGCACCTCCACCCGGCGCTCACCGCTCCCGTACCCCTTGCGCACGCCGCGGGCGATCACGAGCGCATCACTCATAGCGCAAGCCCTCGAGGACGTTGCGGCGGGCGGCGGCGCGCGCCGGGGCGAGCGAGGCCAGCAGCGCCGCCGCGAGCGACACGGCAAGCACGGTCGCGACGGCGCCGGGGGTCACGCGGAACGGCACGTGCGAGACGATGAAGACGCCGCGCGGCAGCGGCAGCGCCCGCGTGCGGTCGAGGAGCCACGCCCCGACGCCGCCGACGAGCGTGCCGAGCACGCCGCCGAGGGCGCCGACCCCGAGCCCGAGCGCGACGAACAGCCGGCGAATCCGCGCCGCCGGAAGGCCGATCGCCGCCAGCAGTGCCACATCGGCGCGCTTCTCGGCCGCGAGGAGTGCCAGGTTGCACAGCAGGTTGAGGGCGGCGACCGCCATCACCAGCGCGACCCCGAAACCGATCATCGCGCGCTCCAGTGTCAGCGCGGCCAGCAGCGGTCGGTTCAGCTCGGCGAACGACACGACCTCGACCCCCTTGGGGAGTTCAGCCTGCACAACCGATGCCACCCGCCACGCCTGCGTCACGTCCCTGGCGCGCAGCTCCACCGTGTTCGGGGCGCCGAGGTCGAGCAGCGCGGCGCCGATCCGCGTCGGGACGAGCACCACGGCGCGGTCGTCCCCGGGCCGCATCGCGCTCACCGCCGCCACCGCCACGCGGCGCCGCATCGGCAGCGGCCCGAGCGGCGTCAGCACCAGCTTCGGGCTCGCGATCGTCAGCTCGGAGCCGGCGCCGACGCCGAGCTGCGCCGCCAGCACCCGGTTGACCTCCACGCGGGACAGGCCGTCCACCGCTTCCAGCTCGGCCGGGACCGCGGCGTCCCCGCCCAGGCACCACACCGCGCCGCCGCTCGAGGCGCGCACCTCGAGCTCCGGATGGCGCGCGCGCAGCTTGGCGAGCCAGTCGCCGCCGGGCAGCGTGCGCCCGCTCGTCGGCCGCAGCACCGCGTGCACCCCGGCCTCGGCGAGCTGCGCCCTGATCGTGGCCTGGAACCCCTCGAGCAACGCCAGCGTGACGACCAGCGCCGCGGCGCCCAGCGCCATCGCCCCGAACGAGATCGCGCTCACGGTGGCGACGTGCGTGCGGCGCCCGAGCCCGACCAGGTACCGCCCCGCGAGGAAGCCGAGCACGCTCACGCTCCGCTCCCGCCCGCGAGCGGGCGCACCCGACCGCGAGCCAGCCGCCGCCTGCAGCCGTCAGCGTTCCGCTGTGAGCGGCGCGCCCCGGCCATCAGCCCTCGCGCGGGCGGAGCAGGGGGAACAGGATGACGTCGCGGATCGAGTGCGAGTCCGTCAGGATCATGACCAGGCGGTCGATGCCGATCCCCTCGCCGGCCGTCGGCGGCATCCCGTGCTCGAGCGCGGCCACGTAGTCCTCGTCGACCACGCCGCCGCCGAGGCGCACCTGTTCCTCGAAGCGCGCGCGCTGGTCGTCGGGGTCGTTGAGCTCGGTGAACGCGTTCGCGAGCTCCATGCCGGCGACGTACAGCTCGAAGCGCTCGGTGAGGTCCGGCTCGCCGGGCTTGCGCTTGGCGAGCGGCGAGATGTCCGCCGGAAAGTCGGTGACGAACGTCGGATCGGAGAGTCTCGCCTCGGCCGTGGCCTCGAACAGCTCGGCGAGCAGCTTGCCGGAGGAGAGGCGGGCGACATCGGCGATCTCGTGATGCCGCGCCGCCGCCTCGAGGCGGGCGCGTTCCCCGAGATCCTCGGGCGCGAGGTCGGAGTACGCCAGCACCGCGTCGCGCATCGCCAGGCGCCGCCACGGCCGCGCCAGCGAGATCGTCGTCCCGCCCCACGGCAACGTGACGGTGCCGGCCACCGTCTCGGCGATCCCGGTCAGCATCTCCTCGGTGAGCGCCATCAGGTCCTCGTAGCCGGCGTACGCCCAGTAGAACTCGAGCATCGTGAACTCGGGGTTGTGGTGGGTCGAGATCCCCTCGTTGCGGAAGTTGCGGTTGATCTCGTACACCCGTTCGAACCCCCCGACCACCAGGCGCTTGAGGTAGAGCTCGGGGGCGATGCGCAGGAACAGATCGAGGTCGAGCGTGTTGTGGTGCGTCACGAACGGCCGCGCACTGGCGCCGCCGGGGATCGGGTGCATCATCGGGGTCTCGACCTCGATGAAGGCGCGCGCGTCGAGGAACGAGCGGATCGCCCGCACGGTCGCGGCGCGGGCGAGGAACACCTTGCGCGAGTGCGGGTTGGTGGCGAGGTCGAGGTAGCGCTGGCGGGCGCGCAGCTCGCGGTCGGTGAGGCCGTGCCACTTCTCCGGCCACGGCTGCAACGTCTTGGCCAGCACCGTGACGGTCTCGGCGCGCACGGTCAGCTCGCCGGTCCTGGTGCGGAACAGCGTGCCTTCGACCCCCCAGAAGTCGCCGAGGTCGAGGGTCTCCAGCAACGCGAACGCCTCGTCGCCGAGCACGTCGCGCTTGAGGTGCGCCTGGATGCGCGCATCGCCGTCGGCGAGGTCGAGGAACGCCGCCTTGCCGTGGCCCCGGATCGCGGTGACGCGGCCGCCGACGCGCACGCGCACCGGCGCCGCGTCGAGCGCCGCCGCGTCGTACGCGGCGAACCGCGCCACCACCTCGCTCACCCGCCCGTCCACGGGGAACCGGGGCGGGAACGGGTCGAGGCCGCGCCGACGCAACTCCTCGAGCTTCCCACGCCGGTGCGCCCGCAACGTCTCCAGCGGTTCCACGTCACCTCCACGCGCGCCTGCCGACACGCAAAAGCGGCGCATTCTAGCATGCGCCCGGGCCGGGTGCCGTGCCGCAACTCGCGCCGGCTCAGGCGGTCACGGCAGGGATCGCGCTCGGCCGCGCGGCGCCCCGCGCCGCCTTGGGCCCGCGCTCGGCCGGTGCTACGATGCCCCGAGTGACCGACCCAGTTCCCCCGACGATGCGTGTGGCTGGAGGGCCGAGACCATGAGCCAACCCCGTTCTGGCGCCGTCGTCGCGCTGGCGCTGTTCGCACTGGTCGGCACGGTGTTCGCCGCCGTCTCGACCGCGGACTTCATCGCGTTCCTCGACCGCCAGGTCCACTCGGTGACCTGCTCGTTCGTACCCGGCCTCGGCGCCCCCGACACGACCGGCACCAGCGGTTGCCACGCCGTGTTGATGAGCCCGTACTCGGCGGTGTTCCGCGCCTCGACCTGGGGCGGCATCCCGATCTCGCTCGCCGCGCTCTCGGTGTTCGCCTACCTCCTCTTCCGCGCGGCCGACCTCCTCGCGCGGCGCGCGGCCGGCGATCCCGACGACACGCGCTTCCTCGTCGCCGCCACCCTGCTCCCCGTCCTCGTGTCGCTGGCGTACTTCGCGATCGCGCTGTTGCGCGTCGGGTCGCTGTGCAAGCTGTGCGTCGGGATCTACGTCGCCTCGGTCGGGGTGTTCGTCTCCGCCCTCGCGGCGCACCGCGGCGCCGCGCGCGGCGCGCCGGCGCGGCCGTTCCCGTGGGCCAGGTACGCCGTGGCGTTCGTCGAGGGCGTCGTCTTCGTCGCCGTGCCCGTCGTGCTCTACCTCGCCCTCAAGCCCGCCTACACCGGGGCGATGGCGAACTGCGGCGACCTCATCCACCCGGAGGACCGCTACGGCGTCCGCGTCCCGCTCGGCGGCCCCCCCGGCGGCGTGCCGGCGATCGAGGTGCTCGACCCGCTGTGCCCCGCGTGCAAGGCGTTCGCGCAGCGGCTGGCCGCCTCCGGCCTGGGCGAGCGCCTCGACACCCAGGCGGTGCTGTTCCCGCTCGACAAGGAGTGCAACTGGATGGTGGGCGAGTCGCTCCACCCCGGCTCGTGCGCGGTTTCCGAGGCGGTGCTGTGCGCCGGACCGGCGGCGCCCGACGTGCTGCAGTGGGCGTTTGCGAACCAGGACGAGCTGCGCGCGATCGGCAAGGACACGAAGCAGGTGTACGACCGCATCCGGCAGGCGTTCCCCGATATCGGCGGCTGCCTCGGCCGGCCGGGGGTGCGGGCGCGGCTCAACCGGTCGCTGCGCTGGGTGGTCGCCAACGCGCTTCCGGTGCAGACGCCGCAGCTGTTCGTGCGCGGGCAGAAGGTGTGCGAGGAGGATACCGACCTCGGCCTCGACTTCGTGCTCTCGCGCCTGATCGACCGCCCGCAGGGCGGCGGCCGGACGGGGAGGTGACGCCGTGCAACAGGGCAAGCTCCATCTCGCGCTCTTCCTCGCGGTCCTCGTGGTGCTCTCCGGCACGGTCGCGTGGTGGGTGCGCGCGGCCGCATCGCGGCTCGCCGAGCAGCAAGCCGGCGCCGCCGGCCAGGCGACCGCCGTGGCGAGCGCTTCCGACGAGGGGTACTGCACCGGGCCGCTCAAGCAGATCCTCCGTCGCGTGCTGACCTCGTGCGGCCTAATCAAGGGCGGCGCGCAGCGCGGCTGCCAGCCGGTGCAGGCGCGCAACGTCGCCGCGATGTCGGGCGACGACTTCAACGCGCTCTTCCTGCCGCTCGCCAACCGCGCGGCGATCATCCAGTTCGACCAGGACAGCGCCGAGCTCGGCAGCCGGGCGACCGCGCTCCTCGACAAGGCGTTCGCCGACCAGCGCGGCGCCTCGTACTTCCTCGTCGTCTCGCGCGCCTCCACCGAGGGTCCGCTGGCGTACAACCGCGAGCTGTCGCGCAAGCGCGCCGAGGCGGTCCTCGACCACATCCGGAGCAAGTTCGCCGACCCCGACCTCGACCAGGAGGTCGGCCTGCTCTGGCTCGGCGCCGAGTACGCCCAACTCGACAAGGAGTTCTGCACCTGGCAACGCTCCCGTCCCGAGGAGGCTTGCACCAGCGCCTTCCTCAACCGTTCGGCGTTCATCGCATGGATCGACTGCCGGCTCTGAGGCGGGTCGCGGCCCTCACCGCGCTCGCGGTGCTCGCCGTGGCCTGCGGTGGCGGCGGTCAGCCCGCCGCCGGCCGCTCCGACAGCGTCGCCGCGAGCGGCCAGGGGCCCGACCTGCGGCGTTGGTGCGACGTGTTCTACACCGGCACCAACGCGCCGACGCTCGCGCTCCCGCAGGTCGAGCCCGCCCGCACCGGCGCGCCGCTCCCGGCGCTCCCGGCCGGCCGCTGGGTCTGGGTCAACGTATGGGCGACGTGGTGCGGGCCGTGCCGACGCGAGATGCCGCTGCTGCTGCGCTGGCACCAGCGACTCGACGCGGAGGGCCGCCCGTTCGACCTCTGGTTCCTCTCGGTGGACGAGCGCCAGCAGGATCTCGTGGGGTTCCTCAAGGACAACCCCGAGACCGCGCCGGGGAACTCCGTGCGCCTCGCCGCGCCCGGAGGCCTCGAGGGTTGGTTGCGGCGCTTCCCCGGCGCCCCGACGGGAGCGATCCCGCTGCAGGTGATCGCCGCGCCGGGGGGCAAGGTGCGCTGCATCCGCGCCGGAGCGCTGCGCGACGCCGACTACCCGGTCGTCAAGGCGCTCCTCGCGCCGTAGCCCCGCGCCGGGGCTCCCGCCGCGCGCGACCGTGGTACAACGGCGGCATGCTCACGCACCGTGCCGCCCTCCGTGCCGTCGCGCTCCTCCCGCTCCTGGCGCTCGGGCTCGCCGTTGGGTGCGCCCGCCGGGCGCCGGCCGTCGATCCGGCGTACCGCGCCGAGGTCGAGGCGTGGCGGGCGGCCCGCCTCGCGCGGCTCACGGCGCCCGACGGCTGGCTCACGCTTGCCGGTCTGGTGTGGCTGCGCCCGGGGGCGAACCGCTTCGGGTCCGACCCGGGCGACGAGATCGTGCTCGCCGGCGCCGGCATCCCCGGCGTCGCCGGGAGCTTCGACCTCGGCGCGGGCGGTGCGGTCCTCCTCGACCCGGCGCCCGGGGGGGCCGTCACGGTCGCGGGTCGCGCGGCCGCCCGCGGGCCGCTGCGCTCCGACGTCAGCGGCCGGCCCGACGTCGTGGCCGTCGGGAGCTACCGGCTCAACGTCATCGACCGCGCCGGGCAGCTCGGGGTCCGCATCAAGGACATCGCCAGCCCCGCCCGCGCCGGCTTCCGCGGGATCGCGTACTTTCCGCTCGACGAGGCGTACCGCGTCACCGGCACGTTCGAGCCGTACCCGACGCCGCGCGAGGTGAAGGTGGCGAGCCACCAGGGGCCGGCGCAGTCGATGCTCGCCCCGGGCGTGGTGCGCTTCACGCTCGGCGGGCGCGCCCTCGCCCTCGAGCCGTTCGTCTCCTCCCCCGGGGACCGCACCTTCTTCTTCGTCTTCCGCGACGCCACCAGCGGCCGCGAGACGTACGGCGCCGGCCGCTTCCTCGACGCGGACGCACCGGCGGCCGGCGGCCACACCGTGGTCCTCGACTTCAACAAGGCCACCAACCCGCCGTGCGCCTTCACCCCGTTCGCCACCTGCCCGCTGCCGCCGCCCGAGAACGTGCTGCCGGTGCGGGTGGAGGCGGGCGAGAGGTTCGCCGGTCACTGACCGCCGCGGGCCGCCGGCGCCGGTGCGCTATCCTTCCCGATCATGGACACGCTGACGCCCAGCACGTTGGAGACCGCCGCCCGCACCTTCGCCGAACGCCACGCCACCGGGGACCTCGTCGCCGCCTTCGTGGCCGGCTCCGGGATCAGCCTCGCGGCGCCGGGTTGGGAGAGGGCCGCCGAGGTCCCGTACGCCGAGGTGTTTCCGTTCCCGGTCGCCGAGCTGCCGGGGCACACGCCGACGGTCACGCTCTGGCGCCAGCGCGAACGCGGACTGCTCGTCTTCAACGGCCGCTTCCACCTCTACCAGGGGTACGGCGCGGCGCAGGTGGCGGCGATCCCGCGCCTGGCCGGGTTGCTCGGCGCGCCGGTGTACGTCGCGACCAACGCGAGCGGCTCGATCGACCCCGCGGTG
>DAIDOU010000022.1 GCA_027458945.1 Acidobacteriota bacterium | reverse complement strand
GACGATCCCCGGAGCCATCCGTTTCCACATCGACGAGCTCGACCTCAGGCTCGCCGACGTCCCGCGCGACAAGGAGATCATCCTCTTCTGCACGTGACCCAACGAGGCAACGGCGGCCCGGGTGGCCGCCAAGCTCAAGGGCCGAGGGTTCCAGAGGATCCGGCCGCTCAAGGGCGGGTTCGACGCCTGGGTGTCGGCAGGCTTCACGGTCGAGCCGGGTGGCGTGGTAGGGTGACCGCCGGGTTGCCCGGAGGTGCCCGGATGCGTCAAGTCTCGCCGCAGGAGGTGCTCGTCCGGCCGTTCGCCGTCCTCGACCGGGAGTGGGCGCTTCTGGTCGCCGGCCGGGAGCGGCCGAATCCGATGACCGTGTCGTGGGGCGGGCTCGGCACCCTGTGGAACCGGCCGGTCGCCACCGTCTACGTGCGCCCGACGCGCTTCACCTTCGAGTTGCTCGAGGCGCGCTCCGAGTTCACGCTCAACGTCCTCGGCGAGCGCCACCGCAAGGCGCTCGACCTGTGCGGCACGCGCTCCGGGCGCGACACCGACAAGTGGCGCGAGACCGGTCTCACGCAGCTTCCCGGCGAGACGGTCGGGGTGCCGCGCGTGGCCGAGGCCGAGCTGGCGCTCGAGTGCCGAGTGCTCGCGAGCTTCGACCTCGACCCGGCGCGCTTCCTCGACCCGGCGATCGAGAAGCTCTATCCGCGCGCGGACTACCACCGCGCCTTCCTCGGCGAGGTCCTCGCCGTCTGGGCCGCGGACCGCTTCCTCGCCCCGTCCGTCTGACCGCGGCGGTCGCGGACCCCGCATCCAGGCGGCGCGACACCAACGCCACCGCCGGGCGCCGTCGTCGCTCCCGTATACTCCAAACGGACCCATCATGGAGAGCGGCGGCTTCCTCCTCCTGCTCGGCTTCTTGCTCGTCCTGGCGTTCGTGGCCGAGGAGGGTTTCCGCTGGTTGAAGGTCCCACCGGTCCTCGTGCTGATGGGGTGCGGGGTGGTGCTCGGGCCGCTCACGCACGTGCTGCCGCCGCGCCGCTTCCTCGAGGCGGCACCCGCCTTCGGCGCCCTCACCTTCCTGCTGATCCTCCTCGAGGGCGGCCTCGACCTGCGCATCCGAGCGGTGCTCGACCGCTTCGTCCCGGGCGCCGTCCTCGCCGTCACCGGGTTTTCGGTCGCGTTCGCGGCCGCCGCAGGCGTCGGCCTCGTCGGGGGGTTGCCATGGCCCTCGGCGGTGGTCCTCGGGATCGTGCTCGCGCCGATCTCGGGAGCGATCGTGCTGCCGCTGGTCGGCCAGCTCGGCCTGCGGCCGGAGGTCCGCACCCTCGCCGTGCTCGAGGGTGCCCTCGCCGACGTGTTGGGCGTGCTCGCCATGGCGTTCGCCGGCCAGATGCTGACCGGCGGCGGGCTGGCCGGGCTGGTCGCGCTCGGGTCGCTGCTGGCCGCCGGCTTCAGCGTGATCGTTGCCGTCGCGGTCGGACTGGTGTGGCCGCGCCTCACCCGTGCGCTCGCGGACCGCCGTTTCATCCACGTCCTCACGTTCGGCGTCGCCCTCACACTGTGGGGGGCGGCTGAGTTGACCGGGGCGTCCGGTGCCCTCGCGGTCCTCTGTTTCGGCGTCACGCTGGCCAACGAGGACGAGATCCTCAAGCTCCTCCACCTCGGCGCACCGCGCGCCGGAGAGTTCGCGCGGACGATCGTCGCCCGCCAACACCAGTTCATCGCTCAGCTCACCTTCCTCGTCCGCAGCTTCTTCTTCGTCTTCCTCGGCGTCGTGGTCAGCTTCAGGGACCTCCCGCGCAGCCTCTTCGTCGAGGGGCTCGCGGTCATCGCCCTCTTCGCCGCCAGCCGCTGGGCCGTCGTGCGCGCGCTCGAGATCCGCGGCGTCGTCACCCTCGACAGCGTGGAGCGGCGGACCGTCTGGATGCTGCAACCGCGCGGCCTGGTCAGCGCCGTGCTGGCGATCGAGGCCACGCGCCTCGGCGTCCCCGGGGGTGAGTCCTTCCTCGGCTTCGCCTCGCTCGTGATCATCGGTTCGAACCTGCTCATGGCCGTTGGATTGCCGCGGGGCGGAACGGGCGCCGGGAGGGCCGCACGCGCGTTGCGCGACGCATCCGGAGCGGGTACCGTTAGCGCGCAAACGGCGAGGGACCGATGACACCACGGCCGGAGAAACGCCTTCTCAACGAGTGCGAGACGCCGACGAGGACGCACTACGTGATCCTGGCGATGTCGTGGGCGGGGTGGATGTTCGACTTCTACGACCTGATGCTGTTCTCGTTCCTGCTCATTCCGATCAAGCGTTCGCTCGGCCTCTCCGATTCCTCGCTCTCGCTGCTGGTCGGCACGACGCTCGCCGCGACCGCGCTCGGCGGCATCGTGTTCGGCTGGCTCGCCGACCGCTACGGGCGCAAGACCGTGCTCTCGTGGACGATCCTCGTGTAC
>DAIDOU010000021.1 GCA_027458945.1 Acidobacteriota bacterium | reverse complement strand
GCGCCATCCGCCCCGCCTGGGAGTGCCCCCCGCACCTCGCCGCCGCCGGGTACGGCGCCGTCGCCGCGCGGCCGCGCGCCGCCCTGGTCCCCGGCCTGGCCGGCGGCGGGTCCGCGGTGGCTCTCGTCGTCACGGCCCCCTAGGAGCCTGTCGCGCATAGACTCCGGCTGCGGCTCGCGCTGGCATCCCGCTGGTTGCGTCGGCCTGCGCGAAATGTCCTCGACGTAGGCTCCAGCTACGTCTGCGGGCATTTCGCTTGCCCGCCTTGCCAGCGGGCGCCATCGCGACCCTCGCTTTCGTCGCTATGCGCGACAGGCTCCTAGCCGCCGAACAGCTCCTGCAGCCGGCGGGTGATCGCGGCCGCGTGGCTGCCCGGCCAGTAGACCCGGCCGCAGCCGGCGCAGCGCAGGAAGCGGGCGGCGTGCACGGCGACGTACGGCGGGACCAGGCCCGCCACCGCCTCCCGCGCGGCCGGCGCCAGGTCGCCGTTGCACACCGAGCACCGGACGAGGAACCGCTCCGGCGCCGCCGTAAGCGAGAGGCGTCGCCGCAGCTCGCGGATCTGCGCCTCCACGCCGGCGCCGTGCAGCAGCACGACGCGCGGGCCGGCCAGCGCCGTCAGGCGGCGGTCGCAGGTCAGCAGCCATCGCCCCTCCTCGCGCGCCCGCCCGGCGAGTGCGGGACCGGCCAGCGACGCGTCGAACGACGCGTCGAAACCGGCCAACCGCAGCCAGCCGGCGAGGCGTCCGAGCATCGCGTCGCAGGCGAAGCGCAGCTCGGTCACGGGGTGATTCTAGTGTGCTAGCATGCCTTTGGATGCAGTCAACGACCGACAATCCCCGGAGGTGTCCATGACGTCCACGCAGCAGTTGCGCCAGCAGATGGCGGACCAGGACCCGGAGTACCGTCGGCTCCTCGAGGAACATCAGAAGCGGGCGCAACGCCTGGATGAGCTGGCCCGCAAGGGCTGGCTGACCAGCGAGGAACTGCAGGAGGAGAAGCGCCTGAAGAAGGAGAAGCTGCAGCTCAAGGACCAGATGGAAGCGCGCGCCCGCACCCACGGCGCGTAGACCCGCGATGTTGCCGTTCGCACCGGAAGGCTACCCATTCGTGCTGGTCCCGGCCCTGGCCGGGATCGTTGCCTGGACGTTCGGTTACCCGGCCGCGGCGATCGTGTGCTGGGTCGCGATGGCGGCGTGCGTCGCGTTCTTCCGCGACCCCGCCCGCCACGCCGACGCCGCGCCCGACGTCGTACTCGCCCCGGCCGACGGCAAGGTGCTCTCGGTCGGTGCCGCCCCGCCGGCGCTCGCGGCTCGCGGCCTCGAGCGACAGGTCTCGATCTTCATGTCGCCCGCCAACGTCCACGTCAACCGGGCGCCGGTCGCCGGCACGGTGCGCGAGGCCAGCCACACGCCGGGCGCGCACCTGCCGGCGTTTCGCGACAAGGCCTCCGACCGCAACGAGCACAGCTTCGTGCTGCTGGACGGCGCACTTGGGCCGGTCGCCTACAAGCAGATCGCCGGCTCGCTCGCCCGGCGGGTCGTGTGCGACCTGACGCCGGGCCAGCGCGTCGAGCGCGGGAGCCGCGTCGGTCTGATCAAGTTCGGGTCGCGGGTGGACCTCTTCCTCCCGGCCGCCGCCACGGTCGTCGTGGCTCCCGGCGCGGTCACCCGAGCCGGCGTCACCCCGGTGGCCCGCCTGGCGAAGGGGAACCCGACATGACCGCCGCGCGAACCCGCCGCCGCCCCGGCCGCCGTCCGGCGCGCGAGTCGCTGCGCCGCGGGATCTACGTGCTGCCGTCGCTGTTCACAGTGGGCAACATGCTCTGCGGCTTCGCCGCGGTGCTCTACGCCATCCACGATCATCTCGAACGGGCCGGCTGGCTCATCATCCTCGCCGGGCTGCTCGACGGCCTCGACGGCCGCATCGCGCGCCTGACGAAGTCGACGTCGGAGTTCGGCAAGGAGTACGACTCGCTGGCCGACGTGGTCAGCTTCGGCGTCGCGCCTGCGATCCTCGTCTACCTCTGGGGCCTGCGGGACGTCGGCCGCTGGGGTTGGGCCGCGGCGTTCATGTTCCTGGTGGCCGGCTCGGTGCGGCTGGCCCGCTTCAACGTCAAGGCGGGGGTCAGCGATCGCCGCTTCTTCACCGGCCTGCCGATCCCCGGCGGGGCGGGGGCGCTGACGCTGATGGTGCTCGTGGCGCTCCAGCTCGGCATCCACGTCGGCCGGGCGTCGTCCGCGGTCGCGTCGGTGTTCGTCTTCCTGGTGTCGGTCCTCATGGTGTCCACGATCCCGTACCGCTCGTTCAAGGAGTACAACCTCCGCCAGCGCTGGCCGGCCACGGCGTTCTTCGTGATCGCCCTGATCGTGGCGGTGATCGCCTTCACGCCGCTGCCCGCGATGGCGCTCCTCCTCAGCATCTACCTGGTGGCGGGGCCGGCCGAGTGCCTTCTCCGCCGCCTCCGCCGTCCGCCTGCGACGGCCCCCGAGCCGCTGCCGCCCGCTCCCGAAACGGCGCCCGAACCGCATGCTGACCATCCTTGACCCGACCTCGTTGCTCGGCGGCGAGATCCTCGGCCGGCTCGTACGGGGCCGGACGAGCGTCCGGCCGCGCCTGTTCCACACCGGGGCCGACCCCGAACACCTGATCGTCGAGATCGCCGGCGAGCCCGTGATCGTGGCGCCGCTGACCGATCTGGACGAGCTCGAGCGCAGCACCACGATCGTCGTCACGGCCCGGCCGGCCGCGGAGGCGATGGCCGAGCGGCTGCTCGCCTGGCTGCGCGCCCACCCCCGCATCAACCTCGTCGACGGCACGCAGCCCGGGGTGGCGGGGACCGAGGCGCGCTGCGTCACCGCCGGCACGGTGCCGCCGGTGCGGCCATCCCCCCCGTGGTACCACCTGGCCGATCCGGCGCTCGCGGCGCCCGCCCAGCTGCTCGTGGCGCTCGCGCCGCTCGCCCCCGAATCGGCGTGCCTCACCTTGCTCGGCCCGGCGGCCGGGTTCGGCGCCGAGGCGCTCGACGAGCTCGCGGCGCAAGGGGCGGCGCGCCTCTCCGGCAGCCCCGAGACCAGGGCGACCCACCTCCCGGGGGTGCTGGCGTTCGACCTCGCCCCCGCACCCGACACCCGTTCGGCGGGTCTCGAGGCTCAGGTCGCCGAGATCTTCCCTGGTCTCGAGGCCACGGTGACCGCGATCGACGCCGGCGTCTTCCACGGCCATCTCGCCACCGTCGCCGTGACGTGTCGTGCCGCCGTCACGACCGAACGCGCGCGCGCCCTCGTCCGCTCCGTCCCCGGGCTGCGACTGCTGCGGCGCCACGACACGACGACGGTCTCCGCCGCGGTCCGGCACGGCGGGATCGCCTGCGGAGGCGTGCACGCCCGTGGCCGCACGGTGAGCGCATGGTTGTGTGCCGACGGGCTGCGGGTCGGCGGGGCGGAGGCGGTGTTCGACCTCCTCACCGCCCTGACGGCGTCGTGACCAGAGGCAGCGTCTCCGGCGGCGACGACACCCCGCCGCCGTCGCCAAGCCGGATCCCCCACGCCGCGCTCAGCGCGCGCGGGCGGGAGATGAACGTGACCAAGGCGCCGCCGACGCGGGAGCTCGGCGGAACGAACGTGAGGTAGAAGCGGACCGCCGAGGCGCCGCGCGCCGCCGTGCGGCGCCAGACCCCGTCCTCCCCCAGCTTGCCGAACTCCATCCCCGAGAACTGCCCGAGCTGCGTGTCGCGCACCTCGGTGCCGGCAAACTGCAGTTCGACCCAGTTGCCGGTCGTCGACAGCGCGCTCGCCTGCGCGTTCGGGTTCACCAGAGCGATCCGCAGCGCCGCCGGCCCGGCCCACTCCGCCTCGACGTGCGGCACCGGGTACGGGCTACCGCCGTGAAGGTACTCGAGGAACGCCTCGAGGCTCATCCCCAGCGCCGGCTCGGGAGCGGGCAGGCCCACGGTGTCCCAACCCAGCAACGCCACCCGCACCGGCCGCAGCAGCAGGCCGAGATCGCGGTTGTAGCGGGCCGTGTCGATCGTCTCCACCGTCACCGTCTGGCCCGTGGCGAGCGAGACGCCGCCCCACATCACCGGCTTGAGCAGCCGGAACGTGTCCCCGCGCTCGCCCGGTGCGTACACGGCGTTCTCGCCGTTCGCGAGGACCGCAAGCGACGCGCCCGCGGGCCCCGGCGCCGGCTGCGCGCCCGGTGCCACGACGACCGCGACGCGGTACGGCACCCCGGCCGCATCGAGCGTGCCAACGGCCGCGAGGTCGTCCTGGAGCGTCGCCGCCGGGAACCCGAGCGCCTCGGGGTCGCCGAGGGCGACCGCCACCGGACGAACGCCCTTCCACCCGCCGGCCGGCAGGTGGCGGGCGAGGTCCTGCACCGGCGCCGCGAGCTCGACGGTCTGCCCCAGGTGAGCCGCCACACCGGTCGCGAACTCCGCCACCCCGGGGCCGAAGTGCCGCGCCGCGAGCAGCAGCCCGGGCGTACCCGGCACCCCGCGCTGGAACGGTGCGAACTGCGACGCGAACGCCCCGCTGTCGCCGCTCGCGCCGCCCGTCCCCTCGACCCAGACGAGGGCGGTGAGCGGCCAGCCGGCGAGCGGCCGCAGATCGGGGAGCGGCGTGAGCGTCAACCGCGACGAGCGCTCGCTCAGTTCGACCTGGCCGACCGCAAGCGCCAGCGCGTCCACCCCGGCCGCCCGCAGCGCCGTGAGCGTGGCCGGGTCCGGCACGCCGGAGAGCAGCCAGACCCGGTGCGTCAACGCCATCGGCGGCGCGGCCGCCGCAGGGACGGCGGCGAGCAACGCCACGGCCAGGGCGAGCCGTCCGGTCATCTCGCCCGTCATGCTAGCAGCCTCACGGCTGCGCCGGAAACACCAGCCGCACCTCGAGGCCGCCGTCAGTGTTGCGCGCCTCGACGCGCCCGCTGGCGCGTACGGCCACCCGGTGCACCACGGCGAGACCGAGCCCGCTGCCCTCGCTCGTGGTGGAGAAGTGGGGCTCGAACAGGCGGCCGAGCAGCTCATGGGCCACCCCGCCGCCGCTGTCGCGCACCGCGAGCACGACCTGGCGCCCACGCGCGTGGACGGCGACGACGATCTCCCCCTCGCGGCCGGCAAGCACCCTGGCGCTGTTCTCGAGCAGATGGCGCAGCGCGCGCCGCACCCACTGCGCGTCGGCGACGATCGTGGCCCCGTCGTCGCCCTCGAGGCGCACCGCCACACCGCGCTGCCGCAGCACCCCGTACTCGGCGATCACCTCGCCCGCGAGCGCCTTGAGCGCGATCGGCTGCGCCTCCCAGTGCTCGAGCGCAACCAGGTTGGAGAAGCCCTGCGCCACCTCGCGCAGGTGCTCGACGCGCTCGAGGATCTGGGGCGCGGCCACCTGTGCCACCGCCGCCACCGCCTCGGGGCCCTGCGCCAGCGCCACCTTGAGCTCCTCGGCCCAGAGCCGGATCGGCGTCAACGGGTTCTTCACCTCATGGGCCGCGATCCGGGCCAGCTCGGCGAACGACGACAGCCGCTCGGCC
>DAIDOU010000020.1 GCA_027458945.1 Acidobacteriota bacterium | reverse complement strand
GCCGCGAGCGCGTCGCCGTTCGACCCGAGCAGGCGCGTCTCGGCGCGGGCGAGGCGCGGGTCGCCGGGTTTCGGCGACTCGGGCCGCTCGCCGCGTGCGCCCGCCGCGAGGACGCGATGCAACGGCGGGACGGCGCCGGCGATGCCGGCGCGTGCGAGCGCGGCGAGCGCCTCGGCGAAGGTGGTCGGGTCGGCGAGGGTGGGTCCGGAGGCGACCGCGGCCAGGTCGTCGCCGGGCACGTCCGAGAGGACGAGCGCCAGCAGGCGAGCGGGCGTGGCGGCGGCGAGGCGGCCGCCGGCGGCGGCGAACAGGTGCGTGCGCACGGTGTTGACCGCCCGGATCGGCAACCCGGCCGCGAGCAGCGTGCGGGTCCATTCGGCCGCCTCCTCGAGCTCCACCCCCGGCAGCGGCTCGGCGAGCAGCGCCGAACCTCCGCCGGAGACGAGAACGACCACCGCGTCGTCCGGCGCGGTCGCGGCGAGCTCCGCGAGCAGGTCGCGCGCAGCGGCGGCGCCGCGAGCGTCCGGCACCGGGTGGGAGGCGAACCGGGTGGCCCGCGCCACGGCCGCCGGGGTCGGCGCGCCGTCGGGCGCGAGGACGAACACCGAGTCGGGTGCCCGCCGGCAGCGGCGCAGGAACGCGGCCGCCAGGCCGGGCGCGGCCTTGCCGATGGCGACGAGGTGCAACTGGCCGCGCGGGTGTAGCCGCCGGCCGCCGAACTCGATCCCGCCGGGCGTGAAGCCGACCCGGTCGATCAGCGCGTCGGGGCCGACCGCCGACACCGCGGCGGCGAACATCGAGCGGGCGAGATCGACAAGGGGCGTCACGGAGTCGCGGGTAGAATAGCGCGTCGCGGCGGCACGGGAGGCAACCTCGGATGGGAGCGGTCGGTTCGTCACAGGCGGTGCTGTTCGACGTCGGCGGCACGTTGATCGAGTGCCGGCCCGGCGCCGCCCAGGTGTACGCCGGCACGCTCTCGCGCTGGGGCGCGCCGGTGTCGGCCGCCGCGGTCGCGCCGGTGTTCGCCGAGGTCTGGGGCGAACTCACGCAGGCCCACCCGCGCGGGCTGGACCGCTACCACCAGGTCAAGGGGAGCGAGCGCGAGTGGTGGGGCGAGTTCCTGCGCCAGGTGCTGGCGCGGCTCGGCCACCCGGCGCCGTGGGAGCCGGTGCTGGACGAGCTGATGGAGGAGTTCGCACGTCCGGAGCTGTGGCACGTCTTTCCCGAGGTGGGCGAGGTGCTCGATCGCCTTGCCTCGCGCGGGATCCGACTCGCGGTCGTCTCGAACTGGGACTCCCGCCTGCCGGCGCTGCTCGAGCGGCTCGGCCTCGCCGGCTACTTCCGCGCCGTGCTGGTCTCCGCGCTCGAGCGGGTGGAGAAGCCCGGGCCGGAGATCTTCCGGCGCGCCGCCGAACGGTTGGGCCTCGACGCGGCGCGCTGCACCCACGTCGGCGACTCGCCGCTCGACGACGTCCGCGGCGCCGAGAGCGCCGGCATGCGCGCCGTGCTCGTGGACCGCGGTGACCGCTTCGGCGACACGTACGTGAAGGTTCGTGACCTGCGGGGGTTGTATGAGCTCCTCGGCTGAGATGCGGCCTCTGGTCGCGGTCGTGATGGCGGGCGGGGCGGGGACGCGGTTCTGGCCGCTGTCGCGTTGCTGCCGGCCCAAGCAGCTGCTTCCGTTCGCCGGCGGGCGTTCGCTCCTCGCCGCCGCGGCCGAGCGCCTGGCGCCGCTGGTGCCGCCGGAGCGCACGCTCGTGGTGACGTCGGCGCTGGTCGCGGACGCGGTGCGCGAGGAGCTGGCGTGGCTCCCGCAAGAGAACGTCCTCGCCGAACCGGCCGGCCGCGACACCGCGGCGTGCGTCGGCTGGGTCGCGTGGCGGCTGGCGCACAGCTTGCCCGGGGCGGTGATGGTCGTGGTGCCGGCCGACCACGTGATCCCCGACGGCGCGGCGCTGCGCTCGGCGCTGGCGGCGGCGGCGGCGACCGCCGTGGCGCGCGGCGGCCTCGTGACGGTGGGGTTGCGCGCCAGTCGGCCCGAGACCGGCTTCGGCTACCTCGAACTCGGGGAGGCGGCCGGCGGCGCCGGCGGACACGAGGTGTTCGCAGTGCGGCGGTTCGTCGAGAAGCCCGATCGCGCCCGCGCCGAGGCGTTCGTGGCCGCCGGCAACTTCCGCTGGAACTCGGGGATGTTCGCCTGGACGGTGGCCGCGATCGAGGCCGCGATCCGCGCCCACCTCCCCGATCTCGCCGCCGCCCTCGACGCGATGGCGGCGGACGCGGCCGCGCTCGGGGAGGCCGAGGCGCTGGCCCGGCACTACCCGCGTTTGCCGCGGGTTTCGGTCGACTTCGGCGTCATGGAGAAGGCGTCGCCGGTGTGGGCGGTAACGGCGGACCTCGCGTGGTCCGACGTGGGGTCGTGGGTCGGGCTGGCCGAGCTGCTGCCGGAGCAGCCGGCAGGGGTGACGATGGGCGACGTCGTCGCGCTCGACAGCGAGCGCTGCGTGCTGGTCTCCGACGGCCCGCTGGTGGCCACGCTCGGCGTCCGCGACCTCGTCGTCGTCGCGACGCGCGACGCCGTGCTGGTCGTTCCGAGCGACCAGGTGCAACGGGTCAAGGAACTGGTCGAGACGTTGCGCGCCCGCGGCCGGGACGAACTGCTCTGAAGCGGGCGGGGGCGCCGCGCGAGTTGACGGTGATCAGCGATCTCTCTACCCTCGATCCACGCCCTGGTGCGCGGGATCCGACGCTCGTGGACGAGGCGGCGAGAGGAGTCCGATGATGCGGCGTGCCGCCGCGCTGGCGGCCGTGCTGGTCGCCGGCGCATGCAACTCACCGCTGCG
>DAIDOU010000019.1 GCA_027458945.1 Acidobacteriota bacterium | reverse complement strand
CTGACATGCGTCACCGCTACGCGTACCTTGACCCGGAGCTGATCCGCAGCCTCCTGGCGGCGATCGACCTGCTGCGCCTGTTCAACCAGCTCCTGCTCGCCGCGGCCGGCGACGCGACGCGGGCGCGCGAGTGGATGCGCGAGCTGCAGGGGCGTGGCTACCTCGACGAAGACGTCGACCTCGACCGCTTCTTCGCACAACTCGAGGAGCAGGGGTTGGTAGGCCCGGCCGCCTCCGGCGGCGCGCTCACGGCGTCAGGCGCGCGCCAGCTGCGCCGCAGCGCGTTCGAGGAGGTGTTCGCGAGCCTGGCGAAGGCGGGCCCCGGCTACCACGCGGTCCACGCCGCCGGCGAAGGGGTGGAGAGCCTCCCGGAGACCAGGCCGTACGCGTTCGGCGACGAGCTCTCCGCGATCGACCCGGTGCGCTCGACGCAGAACGCCCTCAGGCGCGCCAAAGGAAACCTCAACCTCGCCGAGGAAGACCTCGAGGTCGGCGAGCGGGAGCAGCTCACGTCGTGCGCCACCGTCGTGGCGATCGACATCTCGCACTCAATGGTGCTCTACGGCGAGGACCGCATCACCCCCGCCAAGACCGTGGCGCTCGCTATGACCGAGCTGATCACCTCGAAGTACCCGAACGACTGGCTCGGCGTGCTCGTGTTCGGCGACCGCGCCACGCGCATCGACCTCTCCGACATCCCGGGGATCCAGGCGGGCCCGTTCCACACCAACACCTGCGAGGCGCTCGCGGTCGCCCGCGGGATGCTCGCCGGGCGCCGGCACCCGAACAAGCAGGTCTTCCTGATCACCGACGGCAAGCCCTCGGCGATCACCGAGGGGCACGCGGTGTACAAGAACCCGTACGGCCTCGACCTCAAGATCGTCAACCGCACGCTCGAGGAGGCCGACCGCTGCCGGCGGCAGAAGGTCGTGATCACGACGTTCATGATCGCCACCGACCCGATGCTGCAGCAGTTCGTGGAGCAGCTCACCAAGATCAACCGCGGCCGCGCCTATTTCGCGAACCCCCACGACCTCGGGGGGTTCATCCTCGCCGACTACGTCGCCAACCGCCGCCGGCGCGTGCGATGACGGCGCCGCCGACAACCTTTCCGGTATCGTTCGCGTAGCAAGGGGCAGGATGAGAGCGCGTGACGGGGTCGGTCGGCGGCAAAGGCGGTCCGTGGTCCGCACCGCGTACTTCGCGGTCCTCGCGGCGCTCGTGCTTGCGGCCGTCGGGGCGCAGGTGGCCGCGGCAGGCGGCGTCATCGCCGGCCTGGTCACCGCGGCGGCCGTCTTCTGGTCGCTGCCCGCGCTCGTGCTCGGCGCGCGCTCCCTCTGGCGCGCGCTCACCTACCGGGTCGGCGTTCGCCTCTTCATCTCGTACCTGCTCATCGGCCTGACCCCGATCGCCCTGGCGGCCTGCCTGGCGTTCGTCGTCGGCTACGCGCTGGTCGGCCAGTACGCCGCGACGCGGGTCCGCGGCGAGATGGACAACCTGGGCTCCACGCTGGCCGGGTTGGCCCGCGCCGCCGCGGTCGAGCTGGCGGCCGGGCGACCGGCGGCCGCGCGCCAGACCGTCGAGAACGGCGGCCAGGCGCTCCCGGACGCGATGCGCCTCGAGTGGGTGCTCGACGCCCCCTCCGGCCGCTCGAGCAGCCCGGGCGCCGCTACCCTGGCGGTCCCACAATGGGCCACCGAGGCGGGGTGGCAGGGCGCGGTGTTCGCCGGCCGATCGGGCTATCTCGCCGCGGTGGCACGGCGCGGCGACGCGATCGCGGCCGTGCTGCTCCCCCTCGACCTCGCCACCGCCCGCGCGTTCGGGCCCGGCCGCTGGTACGAGGTCCGGTTCGTGACC
>DAIDOU010000018.1 GCA_027458945.1 Acidobacteriota bacterium | reverse complement strand
CACGATCCGCATCGACAACGACGTGCTGGCCTGGTTCCGGGACGAGGTCCATCGTCGGGGCGGCGGCAACTACCAGAGCCTTATCAACGACGCCCTTCGCGAGCACATCAGCGCCAACCGGGAAGCGCTGGAGCTCAAGCTCCGTCGCATTATTCGTGAGGAACTCAAGAGGGCCAGCTAACGCCGCCGTTCAGCCGCTCGCCGGCTGGCGCGTGGCTTGCTCTCGCAAGCCGCGTGACAGCCGAGTGGGGCGGCTGCAACGGCTGGTTAGACGCTATGCACCAAACGCCACAAGTTAAAGACCAGTTGCCCCAGAATGTAAAGCCCCGTAATTGCACCGAGGATCACGAACGCAAGCCATGTCCGTCTCAACCAAGGTGCTGGCAGTGGCGTCGGAAGAACGTTGACGATCTTGGCAAAGCCCTCGTCCGACTTGGTATACGAGTGGATAGCACTCCACAGCAGCGGAGGATAGTAGAGATAGGCAACAGTGACCTGCTCGCCGGGCACTAGGGCAGGGAAGATGAGTTCCTTGCCGTCGCCTGGGAGGTCCGTCACGTCGTACGGCACAGAAGGGTAAACGCTGAAACTCGGCGGCAGGAAGTTGTGGCCGAGCCTCACATTCGTGGCCGAGCGTCTCCCGGCATTCCGAACAACCACGGAATGGGTGTGGACTTGAAAGGCCTCCCCCGTTGGGGGCTGCACCTTAACCGCCGAGGAATGGGCGATGTAGCTGAGGAGTTTCGGGCGCCTCTCCAAGTACCGGTCTAGAGCCGCACCGACGAACAGGGCTAAAACGGGCGCTGCGTAGGTCGCAAAGACAGTCCAGTCAACGCTCATGAATGATCCTCCACCTCATGGCGCCTAACGCAGATTCTGCGGCGTGAAAAAAAGCGGGAAAGGCTGCAGAAGGGGCCGCGTTTGCCGGGCCTGCTGCGGGCCTGGTTCGGATGGAACTCGTTGAGCCGACGTTTGAACGCGTGCAGCGCTGGTGGCGGCGCGCTCGGCGTTTGGCTGCACGACGCGCTGCCTAAGACAGCCGGCGAAACGCGGCACGGAGGGTCGTTGGCCCCGCGGCTCGCCGCACGTGTCATCTCGCCTGTCGGCATCTGATCCCTCAAGGTGCGTCCCCCCGCGAGTGTAGACCTATCGATGAACATTCGCGACGACGGTGTCCAGTGGACAGATCATCGAAGGCAGGGCCGACCCCCCTCGCGGCGTGTAGCCGCGCTGCCGAGAGTGGGCCGGATGCTAGGCGCGCGAGCCGGCCGAACCGGAGTGTAGCCGGAGGCTACATGAGGATTCGAGCCGGCGAGGGCAACGACGCAGACGGTCCGCTATCGGCAACGCTCTTCAAGCGAGGTGAGGCAGGCCGGGCAGTACTCGGGGCGCTTGAGATCCACCCCTTCCGGCCACAGCGACCGGTGCATCGCGCAGTCGGGCACGACGCAGTGCACGAGGCCGAGCCCGTGGCCGAGTTCGTGGACGGCCTCGGTGGTGATGCGGCGGAGGAAGCGCATCTGAGTGGCGGCGTCCTCCGCCTCCGGGTGGAGCCTGAACCAGGAGACGATGCCGCGGCGTCCGCCGAGGTGGGAGATGCCGAAGACGTAGGTGAGCGCCGGCATGAAGAGGTCGGCGCCGGTGAGCGCGAGGTTGGACCAGCCTGGCTCCGGCCCGGGAACGTGCTCGATCAGGCAGGCGGCGTCCACCTGGGCGCGGGTGCGGTCGTAGCAGTGCTCGAACGAGGCGGGCAGGCTGGCGACCTCGCCGCCGGCGAACGGCCGCGGCAGGGCGGCGAGCACCGCCTCGGCCAGCGCGGGCGGGATCTCGCCCAGCCCGAGCAGCCGCACGTTCACGGCCGCTCGATGCCGTACTTTTTCATCTTGTTGTAGAGGGTGACGCGATCGATGTCGAGCTCGCGCGCGGCCTGGGCCACGTTGAACGAGCACGCGGCGAGGACCTGGCGGATGTGCGCGGCCTCGACCGCGACGAGCGAGCGGTCGGCGGCGACCGGCGGCGCGCCGAACGGGAAGTGGCTCGCCTCGATCCGGTCGCCCCGGCACAGCACCATGGCCCGCTCGATCGCGTTGGCGAGCTCGCGCACGTTGCCCGGCCAGGGGTAGGCGAGCAACGCGTCCATCGCCCCGGGCGCGAAGCCGGCGATGCGCCGGTTCATCTGCGTCGCGAAGCGGGCGAGGAAGTGCTCGGCGAGGGCGGGGATGTCCTCGGTCCGCTCGCGCAGCGGCGGCAACGCGATCTGGAACACGTTGATGCGGAAGAAGAAGTCGTCGCGGAACCGACCCGCCGCCACCTCCGCCTCGAGGTCGCGGTGGGTGGCGGTGACGAGCCGGAAGTCGACGCGGATCGTCTCGTTGCCGCCGACCCGCTTGAGCGTGCGCTCCTGCAGCACCCGCAGCAGGTCGACCTGGACCCGCGACGGCACGTCGCCGATCTCGTCGAGGAACAGTGTGCCCTCGTCGGCCATCTCGAGCTTGCCGCGGTGGCGTCCGACCGCGCCGGTGAAGGCGCCGCGCTCGTGGCCGAACAGCTCGCTCTCGAGCACGCCCTCGGCGAGCGCGCCGCAGTTCTCGACCACGAACGGGCCGAACCGCCGCGTGCTGCGGGCGTGCATGAGGTGCGCGACGAGCTCCTTGCCGGTCCCCGACTCGCCGGTGATGAGCACGTTGGTGTCGGTCGGGGCGACCTGATCGACGAGCTCGATGACCCTCGCCATCGCCGGCGAACCGCTGGTGACGAGCGCGGGCGAGGCGTCGGCGAGGCGCTCGCGCAGCGCGCGGTTCTCGGCGAGCAGCGAGTAGCGCTCGGCGGCCTTGCGCACCAGGCGGGAGACCGCCTCGGGGTCGAACGGCTTGACGATGTAGTCGTACGCCCCTTCCTTGAGCGCCTGCACGGCGGTCTCGACCGAGGCGTAGGCGGTCATGATGATCACGGTCGCGTCGGGGGCGAGCTCGCGCACCTTGCGCTGCAGCTCGAGCCCGTCCATCCCCGGCATCTTGATGTCGACGAGGAGGATGTTGGTGCCCTCGCGGGCCAGGGTGGCGAGCGCGTCGCGGCCGCTCTCCGCCACGCTGACGTCGTAGCCGTCCTCGCGAAACCAGGCGGCGAGGGAGTTGCGGACGTGCGGCTCGTCGTCCACGACAAGGATTCGCACCGGCGCCGTCATCGCTCGCCCGCCCCTCCCGTGGGTGTCAGCCCGGTGGGCAGGGTGACGGTGAAGCGGGTCCCCTGCCCAGGCGCGCTCGCCACGTCGATGCTGCCATTGTGCCGCTGGACGATGCCGTAGACAACCGCGAGGCCGAGGCCGAGGCCCTTCCCCTCGCCCTCCCCCTTGGTGGTGAAGAACGGCTCGAAGATGTGGGCGCGCACCTCGCTGTCCATCCCGATGCCGTTGTCCTCGACGACGACACGGACCCCGGCGTCGCCGGCCTTGGCGGTGCGCAGGGTCAGCGTGCCGCCGTTCGGCATCGCCTCGACGGCGTTGATGCACAGGGCGAGGAGCGCCTGCTCGATCTGCGCGGGATCGCACATCACCGCCGGCATGGCCGGGAGCAGGTCGAGCTCGGCCTTCACCTGGGCGAGGTCCATCTTGTGCTTGATCAGGAAGAGCGATCGGTTGATCACCTCGTTGATGTCGGTCGGCTCCATGCGCGAGCCGGTGCGGCGGGCGAAGAGCAGCAGGTTGGAGACGATCTCGCCGCAGCGCGCCGATTCCGAGGCGATCGCGCCAAGGATCCCCACCGCCTCGTGCGTCTCGTCGGAGGCGTCGGCGCGGCTGCTCCAGCGCCGCAGAAGGACCTTCGAGTAGGTCACCACGCTGGCGAGCGGGTTGTTGATCTCGTGCGCGACGACGGCGGCGAGCTTGCCGAGGGAGGCCATGCGCTCGACGCGCACCATTTGCTCCTGCGCCTGGCGCAGTTCGGCGGTCTTCTCCTCGACCCGCCGCTCGAGCGTCTGCGCCCAGCCGACGAGCTCGGTGTTGGCGCGCTCGAGCGCCTGCGCCATCGCGTTCACCTCGCCGCCGAGTTGGGCGAACTCGGCGATCGTGCTGCCCTCGAAGCGGGCGGAGTAATCGCCGGTGCCGAGGGCGCCCAGGGTCCGAGTGAGCGCCCGGATCGGGCGGTGCACCGAGCCGCGCACGACGAGGAGCACGACGCCGACCACGAGCAGGAGCACGCCGCCGGTGGTCCCGAGCATCAGCAGCGTGGTCTGGCGCCGCGCGTTCTCGAGCTGGGAGACGAACAGCGTGACGTCGAGGACGCCGAGGAGGCTCTTTGTGGCGGGGTGGGCGTGGCAGCCGGCGTTGGCGCACGCCGGCTCGTTCGCGATCGGCAGGATCACGCCCATCGCCGGCACGCCGCCGACGCTGAACGACCGGGTGCGGTCGCCCGGCGGCAGCTTGGCGATCGGGCGGTCCGCCAGGTGGCACCTGAAGCACGCCTCGGAGCGCATGTCGAGGCGGGTCCCCAGCTCGCGCGGCTCGGAGGAGAAGACGATGATCCCCTCCTTGTTGAAGATGCGCAGCCGGACGTTGGGGTCGTGTTCGGTGATGTTGCGCACGGCGGCGTGCAGGCCCTCGCGGTCGTTGTTGAGCATCGCGGTGTGGAGCGCGCCGTACAGCGTCTCCGACATCGCGAGCGCGTTGATGCGCGCCGCTTCGCGTGCGCAGCGCTCCTGCAGGCCGACCTGGACGATGGCCGTCAGGGCCAGCAGGAGCGCGAGCGCGACGATCAGGGTCCCGGTGAGACGGAACGTCAGCGAGTTGAACCGCCAGCGCCAGATGGACGATGGTTCCCCGTTCACCGTGGACCCACGTTAACCGGGAATTCGGGTCCGGTCAAAAGCGGCCGAGCCGGCGAGCGGCGCGGGCCTCGCCACGGCCTTCCCCGCGGCACGGGTGACCCTCTCTTCCTCGGCGAGCGCCCCCTCCGGGAAGATCGGGAGGTAGCGGCACGCCAGCACGAACACCCAGATGCCGATCGCTACCAGACCGGCGGACACCAGGAACTCCATCATCGACGGCAGGTAGGTGCGGCCGGTCGCCGCCTCGACCGCGGTCACCGAGACGTTCAGGCGGTGGAAGATGAAGCCGAGCACGACCATGCCCTGCGCCACCGCGAGCCGCCGCGGCGACCGGCGGAACCTCGGGATGGCGAGCAGCACCATCGGCACGACCGCGCCGAGCACGATCTCGGCCAGGAACATCACCGTGACCGGGCTGAGTGGGAAGACGGTCGCGAGGGCGTCGCGCGCGACCAGGTCGCGCAGCCGCAGTGCGAGGTAGAGCGCAAGCAGCAGGACCGAGACGCGCGACAGGCGCGAGAGCAGGTCGGTCTCGATCGGTTTGCCGAAGGCGCGGCGGGAGAACCACGACTCCACGACGGTCATCCCGATGCCGGCCGCGAGCGCCGAGGCGAAGAAGAGCACCGGCAGCATCGGCGTGTACCACAGCGGGTGCATCTTCTCCGGCAGGATCAAGAACAGCGATCCGAGCGAGGACTGGTGCAGGGTGGAGAGGAGCACGCCGACGATCACCAGCACCGGCGTCACCGGCTTGAGCAGCTTGAGCAGCCAGTCGAGCTTGAACCGTTCCAGCAGCACCGGCGCGAACTCGAGCGAGAGCACCGTCGTGTACAACATCACGCACCAGCCGACCTCGAACATGACCGAGTGCGGGTTCCACATGATGATCGGGTGCCAGATGTTCCACGGCTTGCCGAGGTCGAAGATCAGCCCGCAGACGACCATGATGTAGCCGAGGAACGCCGTCAGCACGGTCGGGCGCATGATCGGCTTGAACTCCCGCAGGTGGAGGATGTGGACGGTCGCGGTGACGGCGAAGCCGCCGGCGGCGAGGCCGACGCCGCAGAGGATGTCGAAGCCGATCCACAGGCCCCACGGGAACGAGTTCGAGAGGTTGGTCACGGCGCCGAGCCCCCTGGTGAAGCGCAGGTAGGCGATGGCGGCGAGCACGGCGATCATCACGATCGAGGTTGCGGACCAGAAACCGAGGCGGATCGCGGCCAGTCGTTGCCTAAGCATGGTGGTCCCCCTTGTCGGCGAGCTCGGCCCGCTCGGCGCGCGCGACGTCCTCCTTGCGCTTGGTCAGCCAGAACAGCCCGCCGAGGAAGACGCCGCCGAACAGCACGACGTCCGGAATGTGCCTGAGCGCGTTCCAGGTGAGCTCGGGAAGCGGGCCGACGGTCTTCACCGCCGGCAGCCCGAGGGCGGCCGGCTCGCGCGGGCCGATGTAGAGCACGTCTGTGCCGCCCGCTTCCGTGATGCCGTAGACGCGCTGGAAATAGGTCTTGGGGTCGGAGGCGACGCGCCGGCGCGCCTCGGCGATCAGCGCGTCACGGTCGCCGGTGACGGTGGCGCCCGCGGGGCACGCCTCGGCGCAGGCGGGGCCGGCCGCGCCGCGGTGGACGCACATCTGGCACTTGCGCACCCGCGGCGCCGCCGAGTGCCACTCGTACGTCGGCACCCCGAACGGGCACGCCATCATGCAGTAGCGGCAGCCCATGCACTTGTCGGGGTCGTAGGTGACCGGGCCGGCGGCGGTCTTCTTGAGCGCACCCACCGGGCAGACCGACGCGCAGCTCGGGTTCTCGCAGTGCATGCACAGGCGGCGGACGTAGGTGTCGTTGCCGCGGTCCATGAGGTAGGTGTAGCTGTGGGCGTCGAGCCCTCTCGCCTCGTGGGCCGGCTGCTCGTTGGCCTTCTGGCAGGCCTCGACGCACGAGCCGCAGCCGATGCACTTGGTCACGTCGACGAGGATTCCGCGATGTGCCATGGCCTACTCCTCCGCCGAGGCGCCGAGGAACTCTTTCTGGAAGGCGTCCCAGCGCGCCGAGTCGACCGCCGCGAGCGCGCCCTTGCGTGGCACGCCGCCGTCGGCGAGCAGCGGCACCGTGGCCGGCGTTCCGGCCGGTGTGAGGAAGTCGGCGAGGCGCTGCATCTCCTGGCGGAGGAACGCCGTGGCCGCGTTGCCGATGCGCAGCGGCTTGATCGCCTCGTGGTGGTCGCGGGTCCACAGCGCCACCACCCACCCGACGCCGTACGGGTCCCGGCTCACCGCCCACGGCTGCGCGACGGCGTGGGCGTTGACGGCCACGACCTCGCCGCTCACCGGCGCCGGGATCACGAGCGAGCGTCC
>DAIDOU010000017.1 GCA_027458945.1 Acidobacteriota bacterium | reverse complement strand
CCGACGGTCACGAACACGACGTTCTTGTAGTAGCCCGGGAACAACCTCTGGATCGACAGCAGCGCGTGGACGCCGAGGCCGCCGTAGCCCGACACCAGCAGGATCGCCACCGGCGCCGCCGGGTCGATCGCCTTGGCGTCCGCCGCCGCCGGCTCCGTGGGGATCTGGGTCAGGATCGCGTCGATCGCCGCGATCTCGCGCTGGATCCCGCGGTAATGCCGGCGGACGGCGATCGCGACGGTGATCAACCCGAAGGTGATGGCGTACGTCAGCCAACCGCCCTCGGTGAATTTCTCCAGCGTCGTGATGACGAGGATCGCGACGCAGAGCACGAGGGTGCCTCCGTGCAGCGCCGCCTTGGCCGCCCAACCGGGGTGCTGGCGCCGCTCGGCGATCCACATCCGCGCCATGCCGACCTGGGTCAGGCTGAAGGTGATGAACACGTTGATGGCGTACAACACGACGAGGAACGAGACCTTGCCCCGCGAGTAGACCATGAGCACCGCGGCGGTCGCCGCCATGAGGATGATGCCGTTCTTGGTCACCAGGCGTTCGGACAGGTTGGCGAACGAGTGCGGCATCCACGAGTCGACCGCCATGTTGGACAGCACCCGCGGGCCGTCGATGAACCCGGTCTGCGCCGCGACGAACAGCAGCGCCCCCTCCGAGACCAGGGTGACGATCACCAGCCACGAACCGACGTCCCAGCCGCCAACCGTCCACGGGCCGAACACGCGGTCGAGGAGCACCGCGTTCATCGTCTTCCCCTCCACCGGCGAGGCGTGCCAGAGCAGGTAACAGACGAGGATCCCGCTCGCCGTGATCGCCAGCGAAGCCGCCATGTACAACATCGTCCGCTTCGCCGTCGCGACTCGCGGCTCCTTGAGGATCTGCAGGCCGTTGGAAACCGCCTCGATTCCGGTGTAGGTGCCGGCGCCGAGCGAGTACGCGCGCATGAACAGCAGGAACATCGCCCACAGCCCGATCAGGCCGATGTCGCGGCTCGCTTCCGCGTGAGCCGTGCGCACCACCTGCGGCCACACACCGGCGTGCGCCGCGACGCCGTAGGCGATCATGACGGCGTGCGTCAGAACGAACACCAGGAAGATCGGGAGCAGGATCTTGACCGACTCCTTCACGCCGCGCAGGTTCAAGACCACCAGGAGGAGGAGGATGGCGAGGTCGAGGGGGACCTTCAGGTGGTGCCAGGTGGTGGGGACGAAGCTCATGATCGCGTCGACGCCCGAGGCGATCGAGAGGGTGATCGTGAGCACGTAGTCGACGACCAGCGCCGAGCCCGACACCACGCCCGGCAACGGCCCCAGCAGCTTGCTCGCGACCACGTAGCCGCCGCCGCCGCCCGGGAAGTGCTCGACCACGAAGGAGTAGGAGTACGACAGCAGCACGACCGTCACCGTCGTCAGCACGGCGAGACCGAGCGCCAGGTACTCGTGCCCGGCGATCGCGCGAAACGCCTCGTCGGGGCCGTACGCGGAGGATGACAGCCCGTCGGCGCCGAGCCCCACCCAGGCCAGGAACGCGACCAGAGAGAGCTTGTGGAAGACGTTGGGGTCCGTCGGGTCCTTCGGCCGCCCGACGACAACCCGGGCAAGGCGGGCGAAGAAACCCGTCGGCGCCTCCACCGTTTGCTGCGGCTCCGGGGAATCAACCGGGAGCTGGAACCCCGTACACTCTCCTCTTCCGCCCCGGTCGTAGCGGCCTCCGGGTACGGCCGTGCCGAACGTCAACGTACCATAGGCGCACCGCGGATCGGTCGAGCCGGCGGTGGCCGGTGGCGGTTTGCCCGCCAACTGCGTTGCGGCTAGACTCGAGGTAGTGTGGCGTCCGCCGGTCCTCCTCGCCCCTGTCCCGCCTCCGGCCGATGACCCGGCGGTAGGCTCGGTCCTGCGCGGTCTCCAACAGGCGACCGGGGCCCGTGCCTGCCGCCTCGCGCTGCGGATCGTGCCCGACGGCCCGGAGGCCGTGTACGAACTCGGCCGGGCCGGCCGCACCGATCCGCTGACGCTGCAGCTCGAGGGCCGCGAGCTCTTCCGCGGCGAGCTGAGGCTGTTCGAAGTCGCCGACCCGGCGGTCGCCTCCGCCTCCCTGACCAGCCTGCGGCCGATGATCGAGGGCGCCCTGTTCGCGCTCATCGACCGCAACAACGCCAGCCGCCAGATCGACGTCCTCGTCCAGATCCTCGGCGTCAGCGAGGAGGCCACGCTCCTGATGGATTCCCGCGGCGAGATCCTCTTCGCCAACGCCCGCGGCGAGGAGGTTCTCGCCCTCCACACGGAGCAGCCCCAGGCGCGGCTCGGGGGCGGGGCGGAGGCGGGCCCGCTCCTGTCGTTGATCGTGTCCGAGATCGCCGAGCTCCGCGATTCCGACGAGAGGGTCAGGCGCCAGACGCTCACCACCGGCGACGGGAGCCGCTGGCGGCTCGAGATCGTGGCCCTCCCCGGCCTCGGCGGGGCGGGCTACTCGCTCGCCGTCCTCTCCCCGATCCGGTTGCTCGAGGCCGACGAGATCCGCCGCCGCCTGTGCGAGGTCCAGGTCTCGCGCCGCGAGGCGGAGGTCCTGGCGTTCCTCCTCCGCGGCCAGAAGGCGGGCGAGATCGCGGGCCACCTCGGCATCACCGAGTACACGGTCAAGGACCA
>DAIDOU010000016.1 GCA_027458945.1 Acidobacteriota bacterium | reverse complement strand
TCGAAGCGCAGCCGCTCCGGCTCGACCAGCGAGCCGGCTTGCTGCGCCGACGGCCCGAGCACGCGGTGCAGGGCGGCGTGCAGCAGGTGGGTGCCGGTGTGGTTCGCCTGCGTGTCGTGGCGGCGCCCGCGGTGCACCTCGGCGCGCACCGCCGCGCCGCGGCGCAGCGCCCCCTCCTCCACGGTCACGTGGTGCACCGCCAGGCCGGCGATCGGCCGCACCGTGTCGCGCACGGCGGCGCGGCCGCCCTTCCACAGCAGCACCCCCTGGTCGCCGACCTGACCGCCGGACTCGGCGTAGAACGGCGTGCGGTCGAGCACCACCTCGCCCTCGCCCGAGAGCACGTCCACCTCGCCCGAGCTCGCGAGCAGCGCCACGACCTTCGCGCCGTCGAGCGCCAGCTCGCCGTAGCCGGCGAACTCGCTGGCGACGCCACGCGCGGCGAGCTGCTCGTACTCCTCGCGGAAGCGCGCGACGAGGTCGCCCTTCCAGCTCTCCTGGCCGCGCTGGCGCGCCGCCTCGAGCCGCGCCTCGAAACCGGGGCGGTCGACGGCGAGCCCCTCCTCCTGGGCGAACTCCTCGATGATGTCGATCGGGATGCCGTGCGTCTCGTAGAAGTGGAACGCGGCCTCGCCCGGCAGCTCGGCGCCGCCGCCGCGCTTGATGCGGTCGAGCTCGCGGCCGACGAGGTCGGTGCCGAGGTTGAGCGTGCGCGAGAACTTCTCCTCCTCGGCGCGCAGCAGCGGCTCGATGACCGGCCAGCGCCTCTCGAGCTCCGGATAGACGTCGCCCATCGCGTCGATCACCGCCGGCACCACGTCGGCGAGGAACACCCCGTCGAAGCCGAGCTGGCGGCCGTAGCGCAGCGCGCGGCGGACGATGCGGCGCAGCACGTAGCCGCGCCCCTCGTTCGAGGGCACGACGCCGTCGGCGAGGAGGAACGCGGCGGCGCGCGCGTGATCGGCGATGACCCGGAACGCGGGTCCGAGCTCGCTCGCCGGGTCGTACGGGCGCTGCGCCATCTCGACCTCGCGCGCCAGGATCGGGGCGAAGACGTCGGTGTCGAAGTTGCTCGGCACCCCCTGCAGCACCGCGGCCAGGCGCTCGAGGCCGGCGCCGGTGTCCACGCACGGCCGCGGCAGCGGGTGCAGGTGGCCGGCGGCGTCGCGCTCGTACTGCATGAACACCAGGTTCCAGATCTCGACGGTGTCGTCGCCGGGCCCGTTGACCAGCTCGGGTCGGTTCCTCTTCAGGCTCTTCCCCTGGTAGTAGTGGATCTCGCTGCACGGCCCGCACGGACCGGTCTCCCCCATCGCCCAGAAGTTCTCCTTCTCGCCGAAGCGCAGGATGCGGTCGGCGGGGGCCCCGACCTGCTCCCAGAGCTTCGCGGCTTCGTCGTCGTCGGTGTACACCGTGAACCACAGGCGCTCGACCGGCAGCTTGTAGACCTTCGTGAGCAGCTCCCAGGCGTAGCCGATCGCCTCGGCCTTGAAGTAGTCGCCGAACGAGAAGTTGCCCAGCATCTCGAAGAACGTGTGGTGGCGGGCGGTGTAGCCGACGTTGTCGAGGTCGTTGTGCTTGCCGCCGGCGCGGACGCACTTCTGGCACGAGGTGGCGCGCGTGTAGTCGCGCTGCTCCCGCCCGATGAAGACGTCCTTGAACTGGTTCATCCCGGCGTTGGCGAACAGCAGCGTCGCGTCGCCGGCGGGGATCAGCGAGGAGGACGGCACCACCCGGTGGCCGCGGGCGGCGAAGTAGTCAAGGAAGGTCTGGCGGATCTCCCGCGTCGTCGGCTTGGTCGGCATGCGGCTCGTCGCTCCCTCTCTCGCGCAGGGCGCGGCTCACGTCGTCCAGCCCGAAGCCGCGCGCGAGCAGATACCGTACCACTTTCCGCCGCTCCTCCGGAAGCCGCCGCCAGAAGCGGTGCTTCGCCGCAGCCTTGGCGAAGGCGGCCGCGAGCGCGGCGTCCTCGCCGTCGCCGGCGGCAAGCTCGTTGAGCGCCGCTGCTGCGGCGTCCCTGGCGATCTTCCGGCGCTTGAGCGCGGCGAGCACGGCGCGCCGCCCGCGCCCGGCCCGCAGCTGCGCGCGGCAGACGGCGCGCGCGAGGGCGGC
>DAIDOU010000015.1 GCA_027458945.1 Acidobacteriota bacterium | reverse complement strand
CAACTCGACGGGTTTCGTCCGCGGGCTGGGGTTGTGGGACGCCACGATGGTGGTGGCTGGCTCGATGATCGGCTCCGGGGTGTTCATCGTCTCGGCGGACATCGCCCGCCAGGTCGGCTCGGCGGGCTGGCTGATCGTGGTGTGGATCGTGAGCGGTCTGCTCACCGTGGCCGCGGCGCTGGCGTACGGGGAGCTGGCGGCGATGATGCCGGAGGCCGGCGGCCAGTACGTGTTCCTGCGCGAGGCGTACTCGCCGTTCTGGGGGTTCCTCTACGGCTGGACGCTGTTCCTCGTCATCCAGACCGGCACGATCGCCGCCGTGGCGGTTGCGTTCTCCCGTTTCCTCGGGGTGCTCGTGCCGGCGGTCTCGCCCACGAGCTGGATCGTCCCACCGCTCGATGTCTCCGGCAGCTACGCGGTGAGCCTGTCGACGCAACAGCTCGTCGCGATCGTGATGCTCGGCGTCCTCACCTGGAGCAACACCCGCGGCCTGGGGCTGGCGCGCTGGATCCAGAACGTCTTCACGTCGACCAAGACGCTGGCCGTGGTGGGTTTGATCGCGATTGGTCTCATCGTCGGCGCGAACGGCGCCGCGATCCGCGCCAACTTCGCCGACGCCTGGGCGACGCACGGGGCGGCCACGATCACCCCTGACTTCGGGTTCATGCCGGCGGTCACGGCCACGTCGGGCCTGTTCGGCCTGCTCGTCGCGTTCTGCGTCGCTCAGGTCGGGTCGCTGTTCTCCTCCGACGCATGGAACAACATCACGTTCGCCGCCGGTGAGGTGAAGGACCCGCGGCGCACGCTGGCGCTCGCGATGGCGGCGGGCACCGGCCTCGTCGTGACCCTCTACGTGCTCGCCAACATCGCGTACGTCGTGACGCTGCCGCTGGCGGCGATCCAGCACGCCCCCGACGACCGGGTCGCGACGGCGGCGCTGCAGACGATCTTCGGCGGCGCCGGCGCCTCGATCATGGCGGTGGCGATCGTGATCTCGACGTTCGGCTGCAACAACGGCCTGATCCTCGCCGGCGCCAGGGTGTACTGGGCGATGGCGCACGACGGCCTGTTCTTTCGCTCCACCGGCCGGCTCAACCGCCACCACGTGCCGGCGGTCGGCCTGGTGTTGCAGTGCGTGTGGGCGTCGCTCCTCGTGCTGCCGCGCACGCGCCTGCGCGACGCGGCCGGCCACGTGCTGCGCGACGGGGCGGGCGCGCCGCAGTACGGCAACGTGTACTCGAACCTCCTCGACTACGTCGTGTTCGCCGTGCTGCTCTTCTACATCCTGACGATCGCGGCGCTGTTCGTGCTGCGCCGGACCCGCCCGGACGCCCCTCGCCCGTACCGTGCCTTCGGCTACCCGGTCGTGCCGGCGCTGTACATCGTGGCCGCGGCCGTGATCTCCATCGTGCTGATCGTCTACAAGACCGAGACGACGTGGCCGGGGCTCGCCATCGTGCTCACCGGCGTCCCGGTGTACGCGTTGTGGCGGCGCGGCGCGGCGCGTCCCGCGCGCGGCGCCTGACCGTCGCGCCTCAGCGCAGGGCGCGGAAGAACCGGTCCCAGCGCGGCAGGTAGTGGTCGGAGGGGTCGACCGAGGCGGCGACGGCCGTCGCCCGGCCGACGATCCGGTCGCCGGGGACGAAGCCGAACACGCGCGAGTCGCCGCTCTCGTCGCGGTTGTCGCCCATCAGAAAGTAGTCACCTTCGGGGACGCGCACCGGGCCGAAGAACCGCATCGCCGGCAGCTGCGGCGTGATCATCACGGTGTGGGGGCGCGAGGGGAGCTCCTCGGTGGCGAACAGGCGTGCGGGTAGCGGCCCCGGCTGCACCTCGCGCAGCGGCACGCCCACCAGCGGCCGGTAGGCGACCGGGGCGCCGTTGATGACGAGGCGGTCGTTGCGCAGCGCGACGAGATCGCCGGGCAGCCCGATCACGCGCTTGACCAGCCGCTGCCCGTCGGCGGGTGAGAAGAGCACGACGATATCGCCGCGCTGCGGTTCGCCCCAACGGGCCAGGCGCCAGCGGGTGAACGGCACCTTGAGGTCGTACGCCAGCTTGTTGACGACGATCCGGTCGCCCTCGAGGATCGTGGGCTGCATCGACCCGGTCGGCACGTCGTTCCAGTCGGCGACCGCCGAACGGAAGCCGCCGACCACGAGCACCACGACCAGCAGCGTCTTGACCCACTCGTTCCAGAGCCACAGCAGGCGTTTCTTGAGCACCTCGTTCATCGGTCTCCCGCTCCTCACCGGGGCACGATCCTACGCTCCTTGTACGCGTGCACACGAGCCAAGGTTGACGGACCGGCTCAGCGCGACAGCAAGCGCGCCCGCGAACGGGCGCCCGGCGCCCGCAGCGCCGGGACGTAGCGGGCGCACGCCTCGGCCGCGGCCGCCTCGAGCCCCGCGAGGGGACCGATCGGGGTGTCGTCCGGAAGGTTGTCGCCGTAGAGGAGCGCCACCACCTCCCCCCCCGCGATGGCAGGCACGACCGCGATCTCCCGCGGCCGGCCGCCGCCGAGCTCCGCGGCGAGGAAGTCGTCCCAGAAGGAGAGGGGCAGGATGCCGCGGTAGCTTCCCCGCTTCGCGGTCACGTCGGCGAGCACCGAGGGCTGATCGAGCGGGATCACGATCTCGCGGACCCGCTCGTCCGCGGAGGCGCCGGCGATCTCGACGCCGAACTGCCCGATCCCCGTGAGGCCCCGGTGGGTGGGGACGAACACCACGCCGCGCCGCACCACCCCCCGGGCGTGGCGCAGGATGTTGAGGATGACCTCTCCGCGCACCTCGGGGGCCGGCGGACCGGCCAGGCCCCTCCGCGGGGTGGGGCCAGGCCGCGGTGGGAGCGGGTGCGCCCCCGGCTGCGGCCGTGGACCGGGGCTCAACCGCGGCACGGCGCGGCCGAAGGCGGCCGCGTGCTCCTCGTGCAGTCGCCTCGTATCGTCCACCCGTTTGACGACCTCGAGCACGATCTGGTCGGTGATGAAGCCGCGTTCGACGAGGATGTCGCTGCCCTCGGGGGCGGCGGTCGAGCGCTCGGGCGGCGTGGCCGGCTCGAAGCGGAAGAGCCCGGAGTCCCAGAGGAAGAACTCGGCCATGACCTGCTCGATCTGCTGCCGCACGACGGTTTCCAACGCCCTGGCCGACAACGCGCCGATGCCGATGAGCACCGCGCCGAGGGTGCGCCCGTTGTCGGACCGCTGCTGCTCCTCGACCGCGCGCATCAAGGTCTCTTCGCTCACGATCTTGCGACAGACCAGAATGGTCCCGAGCGCCTCGCGCGGCGAGTTGGAGGCGGCTTGGACGATCCGCCCGCGGCAGAACGTCACGACCCCTTCGGCGCGCCCGCGCGTCACGGTGAGCGTGCCGGTCTTCTCCCCCCACGCGATCAGGTGGAGGACCTCCGGCACGGAGACCTCTTCGAGCCTCCCGAGCAGACTCACCGCGTTCCCTTTCGGCCG
>DAIDOU010000014.1 GCA_027458945.1 Acidobacteriota bacterium | reverse complement strand
CCGAGCATCCACGCCGGCTCCATGAACTGCTTGTCGTTGCGCAGCGTCTTGAACGTCTTCTCGGCCATGCCGAGGAGGTCGCGGATCGCCTTGCCCCCCTTGGCGGGGAGCTTGCGGGCGACGAAGTCGAGCGCCTGGATCCCGTTGGTCCCCTCGTAGATCGAGGCGATCTTGGCGTCGCGCAGGTACTGCTCGGCCGGGTAGTCGGCGGTGTAGCCGTAGCCGCCGTAGACCTGCAGGCACCACTCGGTGACGCGGAACCCCCAGTCGGACGCCCACGCCTTGCAGATCGGGGTCAGCACCTCGACGTACGACTGGTAGCGCTCCTGCTCCTCGCCGGTGGTGACGTGCGTCATGTCGATGAAGTACGAGGTCTGCAGCAGCAGCGCCCGCATCGCCTGCACGTACGCCCCGGAGGTGAAGAGCAGCCGGCGGACGTCGGGGTGCTCGATGATCGGCACCTGTGGGGCGCCGTGCTCCTTCATGCGCGTCCAGTGGCGGCCCTGCAGGCGGGTGCGCGCGTAGTCGAGCGCCGCCTGGTGCGCCGCGCCGGCGAGCGCGGCGCCCTGGAGGCCGACCTCGATGCGCGCCGGGTTCATCATGTGGAACATCAGCTTCATCCCGGCCTTCTCCTCGCCGAGGAGGAAGCCTTCGCAGCGGTCGTTGCCGCCGAACACCAGCGAGCAGGTGGGGGAGCCGTGGATGCCGAGCTTCTCCTCGATGCGCGAGCAGGCGACGTCGTTGGGCTCGCCGAGCGAACCGTCCGGGTTGACACGGAGCTTGGGGACGATGAACAGCGACAGGCCGGAGGTGCCCTCGGGCGCGCCGGGGGTGCGGGCGAGCACCGCGTGGATGATGTTGGGGGTGAGGTCCTGGTCGCCGGAGGTGATGAAGATCTTCTCGCCCTGGATCAGGTAGCGGCCGTTCGGCTGCTTGACGGCGCGCGTCTTCGAGGCGCCGACGTCGGAGCCGGCCTGCGGCTCGGTCAGGCACATCGTGCCGGCCCACTCGCCGGTGTACATGCGCTCGCAGAACAGGGCCCGCATCTCGTCGGTGCCGAACTTCTCGACCAGGTACGAGGCGCCGCGGGTGAGCAGCGCGGTGAGCGAGAGCGCCATGTTGGCGCCGAAGAACATCTCGTTGATGCCGGTGCCGACCGCGTCGGGCAACCCCATGCCGCCGTACTCGGGGTTGTTGATGCAGCCGATCCAGCCGCCCTCGCGGATCTTCTGGTAGACGGGATGGAACGAGGCGGGCATGACGACGCGGCCGTCCTCGAAGCGGGCGCCGACCTTGTCGCCGTCGCGGTTGGTGGGGTCGAGCTGCTCCTGGGCGAGCTTGAGCGCCTCGCCGAGGACCATCTCGACGTCGCCCCGCTCCCACTGGGAGAACATCTCGTTCTTGAGGAGCTGGCCGGTCGGCAGCCACTCGAAGAGTTGGAAGTTGATGTCGCGAATGTCGGCCTGGTATCCCACGGGTCCCCCCTCTTTCTCTTACACGCCCACGTTCCGAATGAACGCTCGTTCATTCTCGCCAGGAACGCGCCCGAATGCAAGGGGGGGCCGGCGGTGTCATAATCCGCGCCGGAGGGCGCGCATGCAGAGAGCACGAGCGGTGGTGACCGGCGGGGCCGGTTTTCTCGGATCGCACCTGTGCGACCGGCTTCTCGCCGAGGGGATCGACGTCGTCTGCATCGACAACCTGCTCACCGGCAGCTTGAGCAACATCGAGCACCTGTTCGGCGTGCAGGGGTTCGCGTTCGAGAACTACGACGTGACCAACTTCATCCACGTGACGGGCCGGGTGGACTTCGTCCTCCACTTCGCCTCTCCGGCCTCGCCGATCGACTACCTCGAGCTCCCGATCCAGACGCTCAAGGTCGGTTCGCTCGGGACCCACAAGGCGCTGGGGCTCGCCAAGGCGAAGGGTGCGCGCTTCCTGCTCGCCTCGACCTCCGAGGTGTACGGCGA
>DAIDOU010000013.1 GCA_027458945.1 Acidobacteriota bacterium | reverse complement strand
GGGGTGAGGTAGCCGAGCGGCTCACGGGTGATGTTGGCGCGCGCGATCATCGCCGCGAGCTGCGGGTAGTCGCGGCCGAACTCCTCCTGGGTCGCGAGCGGCACCACCCGGCCGTCGGGGATCCGCAGCCAGATCGCGGTGCGCGGCACCTCGATCGGGCCCGTCGCCGCGGTCATCGCGGTGTCGAGCAGGAGCCAACGCCCCTCGGGGTTCAGCTTGGCGTAGCGGTAGGAGAGTGCGACGTCGATCTGGTCGCCCCTGTAGACGATCGCGGTGGCACCCACCTGGGTCAGCGTGGGGGTGTCCGGCGCGGCCCACGCGGCCGCATCGCACAGAAGACTCAGCCCCACGGCCGCGCCCAGGACTGAAAGACGAGAAAGTTTCCCGGTCATACGGCCTCCTCTTCCGGTGCGCCGCGGCCGCTTTGGCCCGGCGCTCGCCGGTACGACCTTCACCAATGATTAAGCATAGAGCGTGCCACCGCCATGGGGGCGCGCGAAGGCCGCGGCAGCACGCCGCCGCGAGCGGCGATCGTGCGCCGGAGGCACTTGGCCTGGCGACCGTGTCCGCCGGCGAAGACACGGGGTCTCTCGGAGCGGTCGGTGCCGGCCGCCGGCCGTCGCTCTGCTACCCTCGCCGCCGTGGGGATTGAGCGGCTTTCAACACCCGCGGCGCTGGTTGACCTCGCCAGGCTCGAGCGCAACGCGTCGCGCATGGCACAGCGGGCCGCCCGCCTGGGCGTGCGCCTGCGGCCGCACGTCAAGACGCACAAGACGCTCGAGGCGGCGCGCATCCAGACGCGAGGGTCGTTCGGCGGGATCACGGTCTCGACGCTGGCCGAGGCGGAGTTCTTCGTGGCGGGCGGGTTTGCCGACATCACGTACGCGGTGCCGATCGCGCCCGCCAAGCTGGCCGCGGCGGCCGACCTCGCGCGCCGGGTCGAGCGCCTCAACCTGCTCGTCGACCACCCGGACGCCGCCGCCGCGGCGGCGGCGTGCGCCCGCGACCGCAACGTGCGGCTGTCGGTGTTCCTCAAGGTGGACTGCGGCTACCATCGCGCCGGCGTCGACCCGGATCGCGCAGAGAGCGTCGCGCTCGCGGCGCGCCTGGCGGCCTCGCCGCACCTCGACTTCCGCGGCATCCTCACGCACGCCGGTCACGCGTACAGGTGCCGCACGGCCGAGGAGGTCCGCGCCGTCGCCGCGGCCGAGCGCGACGTGATGGTCGCGTTCGCGGTCCGGCTTCGCGCGGCCGGGGTGCCGGTCGGGGAGGTGAGCATCGGCTCGACGCCGACGCTCGCCGTCGCCGACGAGCTGACCGGCATCACCGAGGTGCGGCCCGGCAACTACGTGTTCTTCGACGCGACCCAGGTCGCGCTCGGGAGCTGCGCACTGGCCGACGTGGCGTTCTCGGTGCTGGTGCGGGTCATCGGGCGCTACCCCGAGCGCCGTGAGCTGCTCGTGGACGGCGGCGCGCTCGCGCTGTCGAGCGACCCCGGCCCGGTGCAGGTCGACCCGCGGTGCGGCTTCGGCATCCCGTGCACCGCGGCGGGGGAGCCGCTCGCCGGCTGGCGGGTGACGTCGCTGTCGCAGGAACACGGCATCGTGCGCTCGCCGCGTCCGCTCGCGGCGGGAGCGTTCCCGATCGGGGCGCTGCTGCGTATCGTCCCCAACCACTCCTGCCTCGCCGCGGCGCTGTTCGGCCGCTACGCCGTGCTGCGCGGCGGCGAGGTGGTCGGGGAGTGGTGCCCGGTGCGGGGCTGGTGAGGCCGGCCGCCCGCTAGGAGCCTGTCGCGCATAGCGACGAAAGCGAGGGTCGCGATGGCGCCCGCTGGCAAGGCGGACAAGCGAAATGCCCACAGACGTAGCTGTAGCCTACGTCGAGGACATTTCGCGCAGGCCAACGCAGCCAGCGGGATGCCAGCGCGAGCCGCAGCCGGAGCCTATGCGCGACAGGCTCCTAGTGTGCGATCACGAGCAGCGGCAGCAAACCCACGAGCGCGAGTCCGGCCAGCGCCACCAGGCCGCGGAGCCCGGTCGGTCGGTCGGCGAACGCGAACGCGTAGATCCCCTTGACGAGGTTGTTGCTGGCTGTGGCCACGACCACGGCCGCCGCCGCGACGGCCAGTGCGGTGCTGACGCCGGCCGTCTGGGTCAACCCCATGATGAAGGGGTCGACGTCGGTGACACCCATCAACCCGGCGAGCGCGAGCACGCCGGGGGTGCCGAACGCTCCGAGGACAAGCTTGGTGACGACCAGCAACGCCACGAAGATGCCGGCGAAGAGGAACGCGGCCCGCAGCTCCAGCGGGTTCGCCACCTCGTACTCGCGTTCGAGCGCGCCGCGCACCGGGTCGGGCCGGCGCGACCACAGGAACCCCCCGAGGATCGCCGCCGCCCCGAGGAGGAGGAACGGCACCGCCACCCGCGCCGCGAGCGCGCGGCTGAAGATGGCGAGGAGGGCGAGCACCCGCAGGTACATCGTGCCGGAGGCGAGCAGCATCGACCCGGCGAAGAGGTTCGGCCGGTTCTCGCGCCGCGCGCGCCGGGCCAGCGCCACCGTCATCACGGTCGAGGAGTAGCCCCCGCCGAGCAGCGCCGCCAGCACGACTCCACCCCGCCTCCTGGTCAGCCGCTGCAGGACGTAGCTGCCGTACGAGATCCCGCTCACCGCCGCGACCACCAGCCAGGTCCGGAACGGGTTCAGCTGGAACGGCCCGAACTCCCGGTTCGGGACCGCCGGCAGGATCACGACCGTCAAGAGGAGGAACTTCGTGAAGGTGATCACGTCCTCCGCCGGGAGCCGCTCGCTCAGCCCCTCAAGCGCGGTCTTGAGCTCGAGCAGCAGCAGCGAGAGCACCACGACCGTGACGGCGACCCAGTAGTAGCCGGAGAAGACAACGGCGCCGAGCAGGTAGGCGACGAGGCCGGAAATCTCGGTGGTGACGCCGGCGTCCTCCGCACTCGCAAGTTTGTGCCGGTAGGACACGAGGAGGAACGCGCCGATCACGACGAGGCCGAGCGCTACCGGGAGCATCTGGCCGCCGGCCAACAGCGCCATCGTGTACCCGAGCAGCCCGAGCAGCGGGAACGTCCGGACGCCGCCGAAGATGTAGTGCCCGCCGTGCGCCTTGCGCCCCTCGCGCTCGAACCCGAGCAGGAAGGAGAGGAAGAGCACGAGCACGATCTTGAGCGCGTCCGGAGGCGCGAGCGCCGCGAGCTGCCGTAGCGATGTCGGCTCCACTCACCCGAAGTTACACCCGAGGCACGACCCGCTCAAGTCGGCGGCCCGCTCAGACGTGGTTGCGCAGCATCAGCTCCTTGGGGTGCGGCTCGAGGTAGGTCTGGCCCGCGAGGTAGCCGACGTCGAAGAGGCGCACGTAGTGCCGCACGAGCGTGACCGGCACCACCAGCGGTACCAGGCCGTTGCGGTAGTCCTCGATGAGCGCGACAAGCTCGGCGCGACTGCCGGCGTCGACGAGCCGCTTGAAGTAGCCGAGGATGTGGTGGAGCACGTTGACGTGGCGCCTGGGCGTCGCCATCGTGGCCAGGCCGGCCATGAAACCCGCCTCGTACCCGCGCCGCAGCTCGTCGCGCGGCGTCGCCCGAGCCCCGGCGACCGCCCGGCCGAGCGCCGCGTACGCCGCCGGGCTGTGCGCCATCAGCTGCAGCTTGTGCGCGGTGTGGAACGCCACCAGCCGGCCCACCGTCCAGCGCCCGCTGAACAGCCGCCGCAGGCGGTGGTAGGCGAACACCCGCTCGACGAAGTTGTCGCGCAACCGCGGGTCGCACAGGCGACCTTCCTCCTCGACGGGGAGGTGGGGGAAGCGGGCGAGCAGCGCCGCGGCGAATACGCCGCGCCCGGACCGCGCGGGCATCCCGGCGCCGTACACCTTGACCCGCTCCATGCCGCACGTCGGCGAGTCCTTCTTCAGCACGTAGCCGCACAACTCTTCGTCCGCGAGCCTCGCGACCCGCTCGGCGGCGAACGACGCCATCGCCTCGGTCCAGTCGGAGCCGCTCTTGGGGGCGAGCAGCCGGACGCCGTCGCCGCCCGCGACCAGCCGGATCGACTCGCGCGGCGTCCCCATCCCGACCTCGACCTCGGGGCAGACCGGCACCCATTGGACCCACTGGCCGAACGTATCGACGAGGAAGTCGTCACGCTTGTGCCCGCCGTCGTAGCGCACCTTGCACCCGAGCAGGCACGACGACACCCCGATCCGGATCGGGGGCTCGACCTCACCCACCGCCGCCTCCCGCGCCGCCCGGCGCCCCGCGGTTACTCGTGCGGCTTCCACACCTTCCAGACGTTGCCGACGAGATCCGGGCCCGGCTTGAGGACGGCCTCGCCGGGCATCCAGCCGGCCGGTGTGGCCTCGGTCCCCTTGCTGGCGCGGACCAGCTGGAACGCCCGGATCTGGCGCACCGTCTCGGCGAACTTACGGCCTACCGGCGGCGTCAGCACCTCCATCGCCTGGATCACGCCGTCGGGGTCGATGATGAAGCGGCCGCGCAGCTCGATCCCCTGCCCCTCGTCGTAGACGCCGTACGCCCGGCCGATGTGGCCGGCCTGGTCGGCGAGCATGTGGAACGGGACGCCGCCCTCGACCATCTTGGTCAGCTCGTGATCGTTCCACATCTTGTGGACGAAGTGGCTGTCCACGCTGACGGAGAAGACTTCGACGCCGAGCTGCTGCAGCTCCTTGTACTTGTCGGCGACCGCCGACACTTCGGTCGCTCAAACGAAGGTGAAGTCGCCGGGGTAGAAGCAGAGCAGGATCCACTTCCCGAACGACTTGGAGAGCTGAACGCTGGTGAACGCCCCCCTGTGGTACGCCGGAGCCGTGAAGTCCGGCGCCTTGCCGCCGACGCGTGCCGCCATCCGTGCCTCCTTGTCCGTTTCTTGCACCGGTTGCGTCACCGCGGGAGCCTCGGCCCGCTCCTCGCCCAGGACGGCTCTGGTGACGCGCGCGCAACCCTGGGGCTTTTCTTCCACCGGCCCTCCCTTCTGTCGTTGCGATCATGGTACCGCACGGGACAACCCCGCCGGGAGGCGCGGCCTCCCCGGCTCGGGCACGGGCGCCGCCGGCCGGGGCGAATGGGTGTAGAATGCACCGCTCAGCCCGAGGGGCTGCGCCTGGAGCATCACCAGGCGGCAAGGACAGGCCGATGAGCAACGAGAATAGCCCAACCCCCACCGACCAGAGCTTCGCTGAGGCCCTGGCGCAATCGTTCCAGCAGGATGAACTCGAGATCGGGCAGCTGGTCACCGGCGCGGTCATGGCCGTCCACGGGGACATCGCCCTGATCGCCGTCGGCGGCAAGTCCGAGGCGGTCATGGACCGCACCGAGCTCGGAGAGCTGCGCCCGGGCGACGGCCTGGATGCGGTGATCATCGCGCTCTCGCCCGAGTTGCGGGTGTCGCACAGCCTTGCCATCGAGCGGCGCGACCGCGAGGCGCTGCGCGGGGCCCACGCCAACTCCGTGCCGGTCGAGGGCAAGGTCACCGGCCGCAACAAGGGCGGCTACGACGTCTCGATCGCGGGGCTGCGCGCGTTCTGCCCGATGTCCCAGATCGACCTCGGCTTCCCGCGCAACGTCGACGCCTACCTCGGCAAGACGTTCCTCTTCCGCATCACCGAGCTGGCCGACGACCTCTCCTCGCTCGT
>DAIDOU010000012.1 GCA_027458945.1 Acidobacteriota bacterium | reverse complement strand
GACTACGCGCTGATCACCCGCCGCCTCGCCGAGGAGCTGCTCGCCGAGGGCGTGGTCTACGCCGAGGTGATCACCGCGGTCGGCGTCATGCTCTGGCAGCGCCAGGACGCCGAGGCGAACCTCGCCGCGATGGCCGAGGCGGCCCGCGCGTTCGAGCCGCGCGGGCTCGTCATCCGCTGGTTGCCGGACGCGGCGTGGCAGCTCGGCGACCGCGCCGCGCTCGAGGTCGCCCGCCGCGTCGTGCGCTGGACCGACCTCGGCGTGGTCGGCTTCGGGATGGGCGGCGACGAGATGCGCTTCGGCTACGAGCGGTTCCGGCCGGCGTTCGAGCTCGCGGCGGAGCACGGGCTGCACCGCACGGCGCACGCCGGGGAGACCGGGCCGCCGGCGAAGATCCGCGACGCCGTCGAGATGCTCGGCGCCGAGCGCATCGGCCACGGCATCGCCGCGATCCACGACCCGGCGGTCGCCGACCTCCTCGTCGAGCGCGGCGTCGCGCTCGAGGTCTGCCCGACGAGCAACGTGTGCACCGGCGCGCTCGCCAGCCAGCTCGGCCGCGGCGCCGCGACGCTGGCGGACCACCCGCTCGGCCGCCTGCTCGCCGCCGGGATCCCGGTCACGCTCTCGACCGACGACCCGGCGATGTTCCACACCGACCTGCTCGGCGAGTACGCCGCTTGCGCGGCGCCGCTCGGCCTGCCGTCCGCCGCCATCCTGCGCCTGCTCGAGGCGTCGTTCGAGCACGCCTTCCTGCCGCCGGCGGCAAAGCGCGCCTACGTGCAGCGCCTGCGCGCCGATTCGGCCGCGCGCGGTTTAAGGCAAGAGGCATAGCACCGTGGCCTGCGACCGGTCCACGGAAAAGGTGCGACGTGGAACCGATCAGTGGGCGCCGGCGGCGCGCAGGATCTTGGCGGCCGCCGGGCAGGCGCCCGCCTCCGTGAGGATGGTCATCCCCGGCGCGCGCTCGTACGTCAGGCTCGCCTTGGCGTCGACGACGGCCTTGACCACGCTCGGCTGGCACATCATCACGGCCCAGTTGAGCACCGGCACGCCGTACTGGTCGCGGCCGTTGGGATCGGCTCCGAGCTTGACGAGCTTGACGGCCTGGGCCTCGTCCTTCTCCATCATCGCCTTCACCAGCAGCGGGGTGAGCGAGCCGGGATCGAGCGTGCTGGTCGAGGCGGGCGGCAGCGTCGGGGTCGGTTGGACCTCGGCCGGGGCCTCCGCGGCCTCGGCCTGCTGCGGCGCGGCCGCGGGCGCCGCCACGAACTGCACCGAGCACGCGTAGGAGTGGCCGTCGAAGTCGTGCTTCGCGAGGGTGAGCGAGCCGGCGGACGTCCCGCCGGAGGCCTTGGCGGGCTTGTACTCGAACCATGACCCAGGCAGCAGCGCGATGCCGTCGAGCCCCTTGTGGCTGACGCTCACGTTGACGAGCTTCGTCCCGTCCAGCCGCAGCGCGAGCACGAGCAGCTCGCCGCGGCGGGCGCGCAGCGACAGGCCCACCTCGTCGTCCGCCGCGGTGTCGCCGAGCGGGCGGTCGCTGATGACCACGACGGTGTCCCGCTTGGAATCGTCGAAGAGGTTCTCCTTCGTGGTCGTGACGGCGTACGCCATCGTGGCGGCCGTGCCGTCCACCGTCGCGGTCCCGCTGGCGCGCCCCGCTTGAACGGCGGCCACGGCGGCGGCGGCGAGGGCGGCGGCGAGCGCGACGGCGGCGATCCCAAATGCACATGCAGACGTTGTCTTCATTCTCCCCCTCCAAGTCGATGCGAAGTGCCGCGGATTCTAACCGCGGCCAGGCCGCGGTCGCAAGACCGGATGCGATCGCTACCGGGGATCGCCAGCTCACGTTCTTGCACAGGCTCGCCGCGCGGGTGTCCTCCGTGGAGTCTGCCGCCTCCCCGTCACGTCGAGCTCGACTCCCGGCATGCCCCGCAGGCGTGGAGCGCGACACGAACGCGGGAGGTGCCTGTGTGCGTCCCGGGGCTCAGGGGCTGAGCCGGACGAGGTCGATGTTCTCCGGCTGCGACGTCCCCAGCTTGTACTTGGATTCGGCGATCCTCAGCGATTCCGGGTGGGGCAACGGGCGGATCCCCTCGGCGGCCCGCTTCTCGTTCATCGCCGCGATCGCGGCGGCCTCGGCGGCCACCGGGTCGCGCGAGAGGATGATCCCCGCCCAGTACCACGGCACGCCGCGGCGGTAGGTGCCGCGCAGGCCGTCGCACAGGTTGAGGATCGTCTTTCCGCGGATGCTCGGCCGGGACGAGACCTGTGCCAGGAAATCGGGGTCGTTGTGGCACTTCGACATGTCGGCGGGGATCAGCGAGCCGATGTGGTTCTTGAGGAACAGGCTCGCCACCATGTCGCTGCCGACGAAGAGGCTGGTCAGGCCGCTGCTCTCGACGCACTTGAGCGAGGCCAGGTTGACGAGCTTGGTGGCCGTGTTCGTGACGATCCGGGTCAGCCGCTCCGCGGGGTCGAAGCCGCCTCCCTGGTCCGTGCCGAAACAGCGCACGCCGGGCCCGGCCGTGTTGATCGCGAAGCCGGCGGCCGCGAGCGCGCGGCTGTCGTTGTCGTAGAGGATGATCCGCTCCGCGGGGACGACGGTCTCCAGGCTGCGGCACATCGCGGCGACCAGCTCGCGGTGCGGGTTGAGGGCGACCGTCCAGTTGTTGCAGTTCATCTTCACCGCGACCACGTCCGCCGGGACGAGGCCGAGCGCACGCCACGCCTCGGCCGCGGTCGCGGCGCCGGTGAGTGCCTGCAGCGCCCGGTCGAACAGGCGCGCCGTCTCGGCGGCGTCGCAGAGGTTGCGCTCGTTGACCGCGCGCGGGTTGCGCGCCACCACCACGCGGACCTTCGCGGGCAAAGCGGCGGGGCCGGCGGCCGCCCCCGCCGCGAGCAGGGCGAGCGCGACCCCGGCGAGCAGCCGGACCGAGC
>DAIDOU010000011.1 GCA_027458945.1 Acidobacteriota bacterium | reverse complement strand
CGGAGGGGGCGCTGGCCTCCTCGACCGACGCGGACAGCGAGGGGCGCGAGGGCCGCTACTTCACGTGGACCGCGGCGCAGGTGCGCGCGGCGCTCCCCGCCGGCGAGGCCGAGCTGGTGGTCGCGCTCTGCGAACTAGAAGCCGGCGCCGACCCCGGGCTCGACGGTGACGGCCACGTCCTGCGGCCGTCACGCTCACTGGCCGAGGTTGCGGCGGAGCTGGGGCTCGAGGCCGGCCTCGCCGGCAACCGCCTCGCCGCCGCGCGCGAGAGGCTGCTGGCGGCGCGCCGGCGCCGCGTCCCGCCGGCGACCGACGACAAGCGGCTCGCCGGCTGGAACGGGATGGCGGCGTGGGCGCTCGCCTGGCTCGGCGCGGCGCTGTCCGAGCCGCGCTACCTCGACGCCGCTCGCGCCGCCGGCCGCTTCCTCCTCGCCCGCAGCGGAGACGATGGTCGCCTGCAGCGCTCGTGGCGCGACGGCGCGGCCTCGGGCGTCGAGGCGCTCGAGGACGTCGCCTGGGCCGTGGCGGCCTACGTCCAGCTCTTCGAGGCGGAGGGCGACATCGGCTGGTTGTCCGCGGCCGCCGCGCTCCTGCGCCGCCGCCGGCCGCACTACCAGGACGCGTCCGGCCGTCTCTACGACGCGCCTGACGACGGGCCACCGCTGCTCGCCCGCCCGCACGGGGCGGCCGACGGGGCCACCCCGGCGCCGGCCGCCGTGTTGGCCGGCGCGATGCTCCGGCTGGCGGCGCTCACCGGCGAAGCGGAGTTCCGGGAAGCAGCGGAGCGCGCCCTGGCGGCCGACGCCGCGCTCGTGGCGCGGGCGCCGGCGGCGTGCCTCACCCTCGTGCAAGCGGCCGCGGCCGCCGCCGCGCCGCCGCTGACCCTCGTGGTCGTCGGCGACCCGTGCTGGGATTCGACGCGCGCGCTGCTCGCGGCCGCCTGGCGGCACAAGCCGGGGCGCTGCGTCGTGGCGCCGACGCGGTCGGCCGTGGTGACGCCGGAGTCGGTGCGCGCCGTGCCGCTGTTCGCCGGCCGCGAAACCGTTCCCCCCGGGCGGGCCCGCGCCTATCTGTGCGCGGGCGGCGCCTGCCGCGTCCCGGTCGAGTCGCCGGCGGCACTCGCCCGCCTCCTCGCCGCCGCCGGTTGAGGCCGACCGCGGCGCGCGACTACGCCGGCGCCTTGCCGGGCAGCAGGCCGCGCAGGAAGTGGTAGAGGGCGAACGCGGCGAGGGCGAACGGGGCGAAACCGAGGAAGCCGAGCACCGGCATCTCGTAGACCTTCACCGCGCCGAGGAACGGGACGGTGTAGCGCCAGCGCGCCGACGCCAGCATGTTCCAGCTCTCCCACAGCACGCCGCAGACGATCCCCGCCGCGAGCAGCGCGAGCGGCCGCGACCGCCGCCCGGCTTCGAGGTCGGCGAGCCACGACGGCCGGCCGAGGCGGCGGTTGATCGGGTCGAGCAACAGCGGCCACGCGAGCCAGACGTCGGCCGCGAAGTACGGCGACGGCCACAGGAACGGGATCGCCGCCAGGATCGCGCCGACGCCGGCCAGCGCCGCGGCGAGTTCGCTGGGGATCTTCCCGCCCGCGCCACGACCCGCGAGCCGTTCCGCCGCCGGTTCGAGCAGCTCGGCGAGGAGCAGCAGCGCCGGCGTGATCGTGGCGAACGACCAGGCGTAGCCGAGCCCGCGCCACGGCCACGGCGGCAGCCCCGAGTAGTGCCACCACAGCTCCGGCCCTGCCGCACTCCAGAACCGCGGCCGGTCGTAGAACTCGAACAGCAGCCACGACGGGATCGAGATCGCGGCCATCCACGCCAGCTCGCGCGGCGCGTCGCGCAGCCAGGAGCGGCCACGCCGCGCCAGCCAGCCGTCCACCGCCACGATGAACCCGGTCCAGCACAGCGGCGTGAGGTTTTGCGCCACCGGCGCGACCCGCGCCGCCGCCAGCGCCATGCCGGCGACGATGAGCGCGAGGCCCGCCCAGAACCACCACGGCGGTCGTCCCATCCTTTGATCTTATCCAAGAACCGGCGCCCCCGGCGGCCGAACGACGGGGGGCGGCCTGTGCAACTTCCCGGTAAACTTTGAGACCACGAGTGTCGTATCGTGGGTACGCGCGGGACGGCGGCACGGTGTCGTTGTGTCCCAGGCGACCGGGAGGGTGTCGTGAGCAAGAGGGCGCGGATCGTCGTGATTGTGGCGGGGGTGGCGGTCGCGGCGGCGGCCGCATGGTTCACGTTTGGCAAGGCCGACGCGAAGCAGTCGGGGTTCCTGACCGCGTTCGTCGACCGCGGCACGGTCGTGCAGAGCGTCGCGACGACGGGGACGCTGACCGCCGTGACCACCGTCAAGGTGGGCTCCCAGGTTTCGGGGATCATCGCCACGCTGCACAGCGATTTCAACCAGAAGGTCCAGAAGGGGCAACTCCTCGCCACTCTCGACCCCACCCCGTTCGAGGCCACCGTCAACGAGACCAGGGCCCAACTCGACCGGGTCAGGATTGCGGCCCTCGACAGTGAGATCAAGCTCAAGCGGCAGAGGGCGCTGTTCGAGGCAAAACTGATCTCGGAGGACGAACTGCAGTCCGCCAAGGCTCTCCACGACCAGGCGGTGGCACAGGTGACCCAGCTCGAGGCGACGCTGAAGAAGGCCGAGACGAACCTGCAGTACTCGGTCATCCGCGCGCCGATCGACGGCGTCGTGGTGTCGCGCGACTACGACGTCGGGCAGACCGTGGCGGCGTCGTTCCAGGCCCCGACGCTGTTCACGATCGCCGAGGACCTCACCCGAATGCAGCTCACCTGCCAGGTGGACGAGGCGGACATCGGCCAGGTCCGCGAGGGCCAGGCGGTGCGGTTTTCGGTCGACGCCTACCCGGAGCGCGACTTCGCCGGCAAGGTGTCGCAGATCCGTCTCGCCCCGCAGATCACCAACAACGTCGTCACCTACCCGGTGATCGTCGAGGTCAACAACGCCGACCTCAAGCTGCTGCCGGGGATGACGGCCGATGTGCGCGTCCAGGTCGCCCGCGCCGAGAACGCGCTGCGGGTGCCGGCCTCGGCGCTGCGTTTCCGCCCCGAGCTGCTCGGCATGAACGGCGAGCGCCCACGGCCGCCCGCCGCCGCCGCGGCGCCGGGCCGCCGGCCGGGCGGGGAGGCGCGCGGGGCGGTGCGCACCGCGCGGGTCTACCAGCCGCCGCAGAAGGCGAACGGGGTGCCGTCGCCGGTCGACTTCGTGCCTGGCCTGACCGACGGGCAGTTCGTCGAGGTCCGCGACGGGCTCGCCGAGGGCGCGAGGATCGTGGTCGGCGTTGCCACGGCGCAGGGCCAGGAGATGGGCGGGCTCGCCGGCATGGCGCGCGGCCGCCATTAGCCCAGGAGGCGAGCGTGTTCAACGTCGTCGAGATCTACAAGGTCGCGCTGGTCGCGCTGCGGCGCAACCCGATGCGGACGCTGCTCACGATGCTCGGCGTGATCATCGGCGTCGGGTGTGTCGTGGCGATGGTCGCGATCGGCCAGGGCGCGACGGCCGCGATCCAGAGCCAGATCGGCGCGCTCGGCACCAACTTCCTCCTCATCCACTCCGGCTCGCACGCCCGCGGCGGCGTCCACGGCGGCGCCGGCTCGGTGCAGAACCTCACCCCGGACGACGCCGCCGCGATCACGCGGGAGTGCCCCTCGGTCGCGCTCGCGGACCCCGCCGTCCGCACCGGCGCCCAGGTCGTCTTCGGCGACCAGAACTGGGCCACGTCGGTGCAGGGGACGGGCCCGAACTACCCCACGATCCGGGCATGGGCGGTCGCCCGCGGGTCGTACTTCACCGAGGAGGACGTCAAAGCCGCCAGCAAGGTCGCGGTGCTGGGCCAGACCGTGGTGGACAACCTCTTCGGCGAGGCAAACCCGGTCGGCCAGATCATCCGCATGAAGGGGGTGCCGTTCCGCGTCCTCGGCGTGCTCGACAGGAAGGGCGGGAGCGCGATGGGGCAGGACCAGGACGACCTGGTCTGCGTCCCCTACACGACGGCGCAGAAGCGCCTGATGGGCGTCACCTACATCGGGATGATCATCATCTCGGCGGTTTCGCCGCAACAGATCGGCCGCGCCAGCGACGAGATCCGCGCCTTGCTCCGCCAGCGCCACCGCCTCGGCCGCGGCCAGGACGACGACTTCGAGATCCGCTCGCAGCAGGACATCGCCAACACCGCGACGCAGATGAGCGGCGTGATGACGATGCTGCTCGGCGCGATCGCCTCGGTGTCGCTGCTCGTCGGCGGGATCGGGATCATGAACATCATGCTGGTCTCGGTGACCGAGCGGACCCGCGAGATCGGCGTCCGGCGCGCCCTCGGCGCCCGGCGCTCCGACATCCGCACCCAGTTCCTGATCGAGTCGTCGCTGATCTCGGGCCTCGGCGGCGCGGTCGGCATCGCGGCCGGGATGGTCGTCGCCCGTCTGATCGCCCGCTTCGTCGGCTGGCCGACGCTGGTGCAACCGCAGGTGGTGCTGGTCGCGTTCCTGTTCGCGGGGCTCGTCGGCGTGTTCTTCGGCATCTACCCCGCGGCCAAGGCGGCGCGCCTCGATCCGATCGAGGCGCTGCGCTACGAGTAATCGCCCGCGCTCATTCGGGTAGCGGCACGTCGGCGAACGCGGTGACGCACGGCGGCCCCGGGGCGAAGCGGTAGCGCGCCACCTCGGCGCCTGCGATCGTGACGACCGCAGAGCACACGGTCCCGTAGCGCTCGCCGTGGCGGCAGACCGGGTCCTCGCCGCCGTGGTCGGCGAGCAGCCGTTCGAGCCGTTCGGACAGGGCCGCGCCGGCCAGCCCGGCGGCCCGTTCGGCCCGCGCCCGGGCGAGCACGACGCGCTCGCTGGGCGCGTCGAGCGGGTCGTTGCCGATCGCCACCACGGGCGCCTCGGCGCGCGCGACCCGCGCGGCCGGCTCGTTGCTCGCCAGCCAGCGGGCGGCGGTGTCGGCGAGGAGCAGGTTGAACGCGCCGTAGCGGGTCAGGTCGAGCTCGGAGAGCAGCGCCACGGCGTCCGCGAGGATGCGCTCGGCGGCGAGCTCGACGACGAGCGACCCGCGCGAGCGTTCGCGCGGGGGCGCCCCGCGGCGCGCGTTGGTCACCGCTGCGACGAACCCCGAGCGCAGGTTGACGGCGAGCCAGCTCCCGCCCCCGGTCAGGTCGCGGCCGCCGAACACCGGCGGGTCCGCGACCAGCAGCCGCGGCGGCTGCCACGGGCGATCGAGGCGCTCGTCGCGGTTGGCCGCGATCCACAGCTCGCTCGTCGCCACGTTGCGCGCGAGGGCGAGGAGCAGGCACACGGCGGAACCTAGCTCAGCCGGCCGAGGACGCAGGCGAGGCGGCGCTCGCCGCCCGCCGCCTCGGTGAAGCCGAGGCCGCGCAGCAGCGCGTTCGCCTCGGCGAACTCGGGCGGCACGTCGCAGGTGAGGACGAGCGCGCCGGCGCTCTGGGCGCTGCGCAGCGCCTGCTCCACCAGCGAGCGCCCGAGGCCGAAGCCGCGCCAGTCGGGGGCGAGGAAGAGGGCGTCGAGCTCCCAGGCGCCGTTCTCGCCCTCGCGCACGCCGCAGCACCCCACGATCTGGCCCCGCCCCGCCTCGACGACCCACATCATCTCGGCCGCCGCGCCGCCGGCCGACTCGGTGCCGCGCACCCCGAGGTGGAACTCGCGCCGCACGCGGCGCGCCAGCTCGGTGACCGCCTTGCGGTCGCCGACGCGCGCCGGCCGCACCCAGTACGAGGTCACGCCCGCCCGCCCAGCTCGTCGAGCAGCGCCAGCAGCAGCCTGACGCCGAACCCGGTAGCGCCCGGCGGCAGCCCGTTGTGGCTGGTGCTCCCGTACGCCACGCCGGCGATGTCGAGGTGCGCCCAGCGCACCTTCTCGGGCACGAAGCGGGCGAGGAACGCCGCCGACGCCGGCAGCGAGCCCCACCGCCCGCCGCTGTTCTTGGTGTCGGCCCACTCGCTGCGCAGCAGGTTGCGGTACTCGGGCAGGAGAGGCAAGCGCCACACGCGGTCGCCGGTCGAGTGGCCGAGGCGCTCGAGCTGCCGCGCCAGGTCGTCGTCGTTGGCGAACATCCCGGCCAGCTCCGAGCCGAGGGCGATCTTGCACGCCCCCGTCAGCGTGGCGAGGTCGATGAGGACGTCGGGGTGGAAGCGCGCCGCGTACGCCATCGCGTCGGCGAGCAGCAGCCGTCCCTCGGCGTCGGTGTTCTCCACCTCGACCGTGGTGCCGTTGCACATCGTGAGGATGTCGCCGGGCTTGAGCGCGCTGCCGGAAGGCAGGTTCTCGACCAGCGGCAACAGGCCCACGACCTTGAGCGGCGGCTCGTTCTCGGCCACCTGACGCATCGCGGCCACGACCGCCGCCGCCCCGGCCATGTCGTGCTTCATCTCGCCCATCTCTGCCGCGGGCTTGAGCGAGATGCCGCCGGCGTCGAAGGTGACCCCCTTGCCGACGAGCACGAGCGCGGCGCGCGGCTTCTTCGCGCGGTACTCCAGGCGCACCATCCGCGGCTCCACCGCCGACCCCTGGCCGACGGCGAGGACCCCGCGCAGCCCGTCCTTGGCCAACTCCTTGGCGCCCATCACGGTCACCCGCACCGCCGAGCCGGCGAACATCGCGCTCACCTCGGCCGCGAACGACGCGGGGTCGAGGTCGTTCCCGGGCCGGTTGCCGAGGTCGCGGGCCAGCCTGACGAGCGCGTCGAGCCGGCGCGCGCGTTCGATCAGGGCACCCAGCCCCTTTTCGTCCTCGCCCGCGAGCGGGACCACGTGCACAGCGTCCACCTTCGTCGCCTCGTCCGGCCGCGAGCGGAAGCGATCGAAGCGGTAGTCGGCCAGCGCCAGCTCCCCGATCGTAACGGTTCGGACTTGCTCCGGCGCGACGTCGCGCACCGGCACCGGGATCGCCACGGCGATCTGGTACTCGCGGTTTCGGCCGGCCTGCTCGAGCACGCGCCGCAGGAGCTTGCGCAGCGTGTGGACGGTGAACTCCTCGGCCTTACCGATGCCGAAGCAGGCGATGCGGCGGAACTCGCGCGTCGGCCCGGCGGTGACCAGCGCCTCACCCTCGAGCCCGCGCACACCGAGCTCGGCGACGGCGCGGCCGATCGCCTTGCCGCTCGCGCCGGGGAGCACGACGCCGTTCAGGGGGTTCGCGCCTTCGTGGGTGAACAGGTAGAGGCAATCCAGCGGTTCGTCCGGGGCGTTCCAAAGCTGTACAAGGTCTGCCATCGACACCCCCTGCGAAAGAGCGCCCGGAGCGGGCGCGGCCCCGATCTTAGCACGAAGCCTCGACCGCGGCGAGGAAGTGCGACACTGTCTCTTCGTCGATGCTCACCAACCGCACCGAAGCGACCGAGCCGCCCGACGATCCGAGGTGGCGGGCGACCTCCTCGACGATGAGCCGGCAGCCGCGCGCCTTGGGGAAACCGAAGATCCCGGTCGAGATCGCCGGCATCGCCAGCGAGGTCACGCCGAGTCCCTCGGCGCACGCCAGGGCGCTGGCGACCGCGCGCCGCAGCTTGGCCTCCTCGCCGCCTTCACCCCACACCGGGCCGACGGCGTGAATGACGTACCGGCACGCCAGGCGTCCGGCACCGGTCGCCACCGCGCCGCCGACCGGGACCGGGGCGAGGGCGTCGGACTCGGCCTGGATCTCGCGGCCGCCGCGGCGCACGATCGCGCCAGCGACGCCTCCTCCGTGTGCGAGCGAGCTGTTGGCCGGATTGACGATGGCGTCGGTGCGCTCCTCGGTGATGTCGCCCTCGACCACCGAGATCGCGCCGCGACCGACCTCGACGTGCCGCAGAACCCTGGCCATGGCGCCTCCGCGAGCGCTCAGCGTACCACCGCTGGCCAAACCGGGCGCGGCCCCGTACACTCCCGCCGTGCTCGCGTTCCTGCTCCCCGCCGTCGCCGCGGCCTGCTTGACCCACCCCGCCGAGCTCGACCGTGAGGTCGGGCGCCGGGCGCTGCCCTGGATGCCGCCCGACCTGGCACGGCAGATCACCCGGCACGAGAAGGAGTTCGCCGCCGGCGCCGCGGCCGCGGCGCGCTGGCCGCGTGCCTACCATCTCCCTGCCGGCCGGCCCGGCCTCG
>DAIDOU010000010.1 GCA_027458945.1 Acidobacteriota bacterium | reverse complement strand
GGGTTGAAGTAGGAGAACAGCACGACCGGCAGCTCGGAGGAGTAGCGCAGCTCGCGCACGATGCCGAGGACGCCGGTGAGCGTCGTGCCCGCGGCGAGCGACCGCTCGGCCGCGCGCTGGTTGGTGGGGCCGTCGGCGATCGGGTCGGTGAACGGCACGCCGAGCTCGAGGATGTCGGCGCCGGCGCGCTCGAGGGCGCGCGCGAGCACGACGGTGCGGGCCGGAGCCGGGTCGCCCGCGGTGATGTACGGGATGAACGCGGCCCGGCGCGCCTTGCGCGCCCGGGCGAACGCCTTCTCGATCCGGCCGCTCACAGCGTCACCCCCTCGATCCGGGCCACCTCGACGACGTCCTTGTCGCCGCGCCCCGAGACGTTCACCAGCACCGCCTCGCCGCCCCCCATGCGCGGCGCCACCCGCGCCACGTACGCAACGGCGTGGGCGCTCTCGAGCGCCGGCACGATCCCCTCCAACTCGGAGAGGAGGTGGAAGGCGTCGAGCGCCTCGCGGTCGCCGACCCGCACGTACGAGACCCGGCGGGAGTCGTGCCAGAACGCGTGCTCGGGGCCGACCGCCGGGTAGTCGAGGCCGGCCGACACCGAGTGCGTCGGCGAGAGCTGGCCGTCCTGGTCCTGGAGGACGTAGCTGCGCGTCCCGTGGACGACGCCCGGTGCGCCGCCCGCGAAGCGCGCCGCGTGCTCGCCGAGGCGTGTGCCGCGCCCACCCGCCTCGACGCCGACTAGCTCGACCTGCCGGTACGGCACGAACGCGGAGAAGATGCCGGCGGCGTTGGAGCCGCCCCCGACGCACGCCACCACCAGGCGCGGGAGCGAGCGGTGCTGCGAGCGGATCTGGAGCAGCGCCTCGCTGCCGATCACCGACTGGAACTCACGCACCATCACCGGGTACGGGTGCGGCCCGAGCACCGAGCCGAGCACGTAGTGCGTCGTCGCCACGTTGGACACCCAGTCTCGCAGCGATTCGTTGATGGCGTCCTTGAGCGTCCGCGCGCCGGCGTCGACGCCGACCACCTCGGCCCCGAGCAGCTTCATCCGATAGACGTTGAGCGCCTGGCGGCGCTCGTCCTCGGTGCCCATGTACACCCGGCACTGCAACCCGAGCAGGGCGGCGGCGGTGGCGACCGCGACGCCGTGCTGGCCGGCGCCGGTCTCGGCGATCACCCGTGCCTTCCCCATCCGGCGCGCCAGCAGGCACTGCCCGACCGCGTTGTTGATCTTGTGCGCCCCGGTGTGGCAGAGGTCCTCGCGCTTGAGGTAGACCCGCGCGCCGCCGAGGTGGTCGGTCAGCCGCGCCGCGAACGAGATCGGGGTCGGGCGGCCGCAGTACGTGGCCAGGAGCCCGGCCAGCTCACGCCGGAAGCCGCGGTCGCGCCGTGCGTCTTGCCACGCCGCGGTCAGCTCGGCCAGGGGCGCCATCAACGTCTCGGGCACGAAGCGTCCGCCGTACGGCCCGAAATATCCGCGACTGTCAGGTACCGGTTTCATCGCTCGCTCCCATGGCGCGTACCCTACCACCTGGTGAACGCTCAAAAGTGAAGGTTGACCGGTGAAGAGTCAAGAGTGAAAGGTCAAAGGGAAAAGGGCAGAGGAACCACAGAGACGGGACCGGCCCATTTTCCTTTGCCCTTTGACCTCTTCCCTTTCCCCGCAACCGCTCACCGTTCACTCTCGACTTCCCCCGTGCCCTCCGGCGGCGCGGACCGCGGCGACGAAGGCGCGCATTCGCGCCTCGTCCTTGCCGCCGCCCGGCGACTCCACGCCGCTGGCCACGTCCACACCGGCCGGGCGGGCCTGCGCCACCGCGGCGGCGACGTTCTCCGGAGTCAGGCCGCCGGCCAGCCAGAACTCGAGTCCGGCCGGCGCGCCGGCCAGCGCCGCCCAGGCGAACGTTCGCCCGCTGCCGCCACCGGTCGGCGAGGCGGTGTCGAAGAGGATGCGGGCGACGCCGGCGTAGCGCGCGACCGCGGCCCAGTCCACGAGGCCCGACACCGGCACCGCCTTGATGACCCGCGCCCGTCCCCCGAGCGCGGCGCACGATTCCGGCGGCTCGTCGCCGTGCAGCTGCACGAGGTCGAGGCCGGCCTCGTCGCGCGCCCGCGCCACGGCTGCGACGGCGTGGTTGCGGAAGACGCCGACCTTGACCACGCCGCCGATCTCCTGGATCCACGCGGGCGCTGCACCGACGCAGCGCCGCGAGGCCGGGTCGAAGACGAACCCGATGTAGTCGGCCCCAGCGGCGGCCGCGGCGCGAGCGTCGATGGCGCTCGTGAGGCCGCAGATCTTGACGGTCACCCGCACGCCAGCAGCTCCGCGAGCGCCGCCCGCGGGTCCGCGGAGCGCACCAGGTGCTCGCCGACGAGGAACCGGCGTGCGCCGGCCGCCAGCAACCGGCGCACGTCGTCGGGAGACGAGACCCCGCTCTCGATCACCGCGGTCCGCTCCTCCGGGACCCGGCGCGCGAGCGCGGCCGCTGCTACGAGGTCGACGCCAAAGCTCGCGAGGTCGCGGGCGTTGACGCCGACGACCGGCGCGGGAAGCGCCAGCACACGCTCGAGCTCGCGCGCGTCGTGGACCTCCACGAGCGTCTCGAGACCGAGTTCCCCGGCCAGCGCCAGCATCTCGCCGAGCCGCGTCCCGGGCAGCGCCCGGGCGATGAGCAGCACCGCGTCGGCGCCCAGGAGGACCGCCTCGAACAGCTGCC
>DAIDOU010000009.1 GCA_027458945.1 Acidobacteriota bacterium | reverse complement strand
GGCGGCGCGCAGCCGCGCGAGGGCCGCGCCGCCGAGCACGTGCACGCTCCAGCACTGCGTGTTGGCCCACGACGGCGCCCAGCGGGCGACGTCGAGCAGCTCGCGGATCGTCTCCTCGGCGACGGGCGCCGCGGTGAACTTGCGGATGCTCCGGCGGGTGCGGATCGCGGTCTCGAGGTCCATGCACTCTCTCCTCGCCCCAGAGCGTAGCGCCGCCGACGAGGGCACCGCCACCGTCCGCAGGGACGCTCCGCCTGTCGACCGGGCACCGGCAGACAGGGTGAGGGAGCGGGTTCGGACGACCACCCGGGAAGCGGTGGCCACTGCCGGGCCGGCCGGGGGACGCGGACTATCCTCGGCGACCCCTGCCCCAGCGGCCGAGGCCACGGCGCCGGCTACTCAGTCACCGGGGCGAGATGCCGGCGAACCCTTGGCGCCTCCTGGCAGGACCGCACAAACGTGTTGCCGTAGCTATCGACCGCCAGCGTCTTCGATCCCGCGGCCACGAGGTGATACACCCAGTTCGTCAGGGGTGTCGCCTCGAGCCGCCAGGTGGCACCGTCCGGGCTTGTCAGAACGGTGCCTTGCGCGCCGCCGCAGATGAACGCGTCCTGGGTCGCCGCGACCGCGTTGAGCTCGGCGGACACGCCGCTCGTTCGGGAGGTCCACGTCGTGCCGTCACGGCTGGTCTCGACGGCACCGTTCTGGCCGACCGCCACCAGCATGCGACCGTTCCATGCCACGTCCTTGAGGCCATTGAAGCCTCCGCTGGTGGCCGGGAGTGGCGCCCAGCTCCACGAGAGGCCGTCCGGCGAGGTGCCGGTCCAGGAGTCGCCGACGGCGACATACCGGGAGCCGGTGAATACAATGCCGTTCACCTCCTTGAAGTCGAGATACGACCAGCCGCTCCCGCCACTGCTGGTGCGGAAACTGCCCGCGCCCCACCAGAGCGGAGGCACGTAGGCGAAGAAGCGGCCTCCGGCGGACGTGAGGAGAGATGGCTGCTGCGGGCCGAGGTCCGTCGTGATCTGGGTCCAGCTGGAGGCGTCGGTGCTGGTCCAGCCGTTCGGGCTGAACAGCCCCAGCAGCTCCAAGCCGTTCCAGGCGAGCATGCCCGGTGGGACGTCGTGTGCGGTCACGGTCCACGCGACGCCGTCTGGGCTCGTTGCCACGACGTTTTCGGTTCCATCCCAACCGACGCCGACGAAGCTCGAACCAGTCCTCACGACCGAGAAGAAGGCGATCGTGCCATTGGTCGCGGCGGGCTGCCACTGGCACTGCGCAGCGGCGACCGCTGCGCTCAACCAGAGACCTAGCGCGCCTGCACCGACCAGACGCCGCCGAGTCATGCCCTGTTGTACGGCCGCAGCGGTGGGCGTGTCAAGACCTCGGACACCGCAAAGTAGCGGGGTCGCCGGCGGCGCAACCACGTCGATGGCGGACGCGGGGGCGGCCGTCCCGCCGGTCAGCGCAGGCGAGGTGCGCCATCGTTCGGCCGGGATGGCGACGCACGGAACTCCGCGTGGCCGGCGTAGTTGTCGCCATCCGGTCCGGTTCGCGGCAGTTTCGTGGCTCCGCAGCGGTTGTAAGATCACGGCGGGGGCTCGCGCGAGCCGACAAGAGCCCGACCCACGCCGAGGAGGCCGTCATGAGCATGGAGTACGCCCGTCTCGGGAACACCGGTCTCACCGTCTCCCGGATCTGTCTCGGCTGCATGAGCTACGGCGAACCCGGCGCGACGGTGGCCGGCTCGACGATGCGCTGGCCGTGGGCGCTCACCGAGGACGAGGCGCGGCCGTTCTTCAGGCGCGCCGTCGAGCTCGGCATCAACTTCTTCGACACGGCCAACGTCTACTCGTTCGGGGCCAGTGAGGAGATCACCGGCCGCGCGCTGCGCGAGTTCGCCCGCCGCGAGGAGGTCGTGGTCGCCACCAAGGTGCACGGGGTGATGCGGCCTGGCCCGAACGGCGGCGGGCTGTCGCGCAAGGCGATCCTGCACGAGATCGACGCCAGCCTCAGGCGGCTCGGGACCGATTACGTCGACCTCTACCAGATCCATCGCTGGGACCCGGCGACGCCGATCGAGGAGACGATGGAGGCGCTGCACGACGTCGTTCGCATGGGGAAGGCGCGCTACCTGGGAGCCTCGTCGATGCACGCCTGGCAGTTCGCCAAGGCGCAGCACCTCGCGGAAAAGCACGGCTGGACGCGCTTCGTGTCGATGCAGAACCACTACAACCTGTTGTATCGCGAGGAGGAGCGCGAGATGGTGCCGCTGTGTCTGGACCAGGGCGTCGGGCTGATCCCGTGGAGCCCGCTGGCGCGGGGCCACCTGGCCCGCCCGTCGCAGGCGACGGAGACGAGGCGTTCGGGAACGGACCGCTTCGGCAAGACGCTCTACTCGGCGATGCCCGAGGCCGACCAGCGGGTCGTCACCGCGCTCGACGTGGTGGCGAAGGCGCGCCAGCTGCCGCACGCCCAGATCGCCCTCGCCTGGCTGCTGCAGAAGCCGGGGGTGACGTCACCGATCGTGGGCGCGACGAGGATGGAGCACCTCGACGCCGCGGTCGCTGCTTTCGGCGTGCAGCTCTCGCCCGCCGAGGTGGCGCAGCTCGAGGCGCCGTACGTGCCGCACCCGATCGCCGGTTTCGCCTGAGAGTCGCCCAGTCCTCACGGAGGGGAGAGAGCATGAAGGTCGTCGCGATCAACGGCAGTGCGCGCAAGGACGGGAACACGGCGATCCTGATCAAGCACGTCTTCGCGGAGCTCGAGGCCGAGGGCATCGAGACCGAGCTGGTCCAGCTCGCCGGCAAGAAGATCCAAGGTTGCCGCGCCTGCTACAACTGCTTCGCGAACAAGGACCGGCGGTGCAGCGTCAAGAACGACGTCGCCAACGAGTGCATCGCCAAGATGATCGAAGCCGACGGGATCATCCTGGGGTCTCCCACCTACTTCAGCGACGTCACCGCAGAGATGAAGGCGCTCATCGACCGGGCGGGGTTCGTCTCACGGGCCAACGACTTCCTCTTCAAGCGCAAGGTCGGGGCCGCGGTGGTCGCCGTGCGCCGCGCCGGAGCGACCCACGTCTTCGACACGATCAACCACTTCTTCCTGATCGGGCAGATGATCGTCCCGGGGTCGA
>DAIDOU010000008.1 GCA_027458945.1 Acidobacteriota bacterium | reverse complement strand
GCGCGGGCGTGCTCCTGGTGGCGGGCGGCGCGGGTGAAGACGAACACGTCGCAGCCAACGTGGCGGGCGACCTGGATGGCGACGTGCGCCGAGGCGCCGAAGCCGAAGATCCCGAGCGTGCCGCCCGCCATCGCCCCGGCGAGCCGGAGGGCACGGTAGCCGATGACGCCGGCGCAGAGCAGCGGCGCGGCCTGGACGTCGGCGAACCCATCGGGGATCGGGTAGGTGAACGCCGCCTCGACGGCGACCCGCTCCGCGTAGCCGCCGTCGCGCTGCAGGCCGGTGAAGCGGGCGTCCGGGCAGAGGTTCTCGCGGCCGCTGCGGCACCATCGGCAGGTGCCGCACGCGCCTCCGAGCCAGGCGACGCCGACCCGGCGCCCGAGGAGATCCGCGGCACCGGGGCCGGCGCGTTCGATGACGCCGACGATCTGGTGCCCGGGGATCAGCGGCAGCCGGGGCAACGGCAGCTCGCCCTCGACGGTGTGGAGGTCGGTACGGCAGACCGCGCACGCCGCCACCTTGAGCACGACCTCCGTGGGGCCGGGCTCGGGTTCGGGAAGCGTCTTCGCCGCCAGCGGCCGCGCCTCGGCGGTCGCCGGCCGGTCGAGCACCATCGCCTGCATCGGACGCTCGCCTCCGCCCATGATTCTAGACGCGATCTGGTGCTAGAATCGCGCGCCGCCGACGCGGCTGGAGGCGCAAATGAGCTGGGGCAGGTTTTCGGGAGCGGTTCTCGCCGGCTTGGTCGTGGCGAGCGGGGCATGGGCGCAGCAGCCGGATACCTACCCGACCAAGATCGGGTTCGTCTACGTACAGCGGGCCCTCGCCAACACCGAGGAGGGGAAGGCACGCCTGAAGGACCTCGACGACTGGGCGCGGCCGCGCCAAGAGGAGCTGGCGGCCCTCGACAAGGAGGTCAGCGACCTCAAGAACGACATCATGGCCAAGCAGGGCGTGGCGAGCGACGACGCGGTCGCCGAGCTCAACCGCAGGTTCGTGGTGAAGCGCCGGGAACTCGAGGACCGGCAGAGGGCCGCGAAGCGGGATTTCGAAGCCAAGCAGCAGGCGATCCTCAAGGACATCGGGAGCAAGCTCCAGGACGTGATCAACAAGTACGCCGACGCCAACCACTACACGGCGGTCTTCATCCTCAACCCCGAGCAGCTCGCGTACATGACCCCGTCGGCGGACATCACCGACGCCGTGACCAAGCTGTACAACGACAAGTACCCGCTCGCCGCGAAGGCCGCGGCTCCGCCGGCCAAGTAGCGGTCCGCTAGGGAGTGACGACGTGGGACGCCGACTGACACGGAAGCAGATCAAGAAGGACGAGTTCATCTCGCTGGTCGACCGCTCGGTCCAGTGGGTGGGCCAGAACGCCCGCCAGGCGCTGATCGGCCTCGGTGCGGTCCTGGCGGTGGCACTGGTCTGGTGGGGCGTGACCGCGTTCCTGGGGAGCCGCACGGAGGCGGCGAGCCAGGCGATCTCGGACGCCCTCGCAGCGTACAACGCACCGGTCGGAAGCGCGGCCCCGGCCGGCACCACGCTCAAGTTCGCCACCGACGGCCAACGCCTCGACGCAGCGGAGAAGGCGTTCAAGGCGGTGAGATCGCGCTACCGGTTCACGCCGCAGGCCAAGGTCGCCGACCTCTTCATGGCACGCATCGCCGCGGACCGGGGCGATCAGACACGGGCGATCCGCATGCTCGGAGATATCGCGAGCAGGCGCTCGACCGACCCCGTCGTCCGCCTGGCGATGCTCGACCTGATCCGGATCCGCGTCGCCCGCGGCGAGGGGATGCAGTTGGTGCCCGAGCTCGAGTCGATGGCCGACGGGAAGGACCCGCGCTTGCCGCGCGACGCGGCGATGTTCCACCTCGCCGAGATCTGGGAGCACGCGGGCAAGCCGGACGAGGCCACCAAGCTTTACCGCAAGCTCATCGAGGACTTTCCCGACTCTCCGTACCGTCCCGAGGCACAGCAGCGGCTGGCGTCCGCCGGGTAGCCCGGAGCGGGCCGGCGGCACGGCCGGGTTCCGGAGGCCAACCTTGAACTTCGTCGAGGTCATCGCCAAGAAGCGTGACGGCTCCGAGCTGTCGGAGGCGGAGGTGCAGGCGTTCGTGCACGGCGCCAGCACCGGGCAGGTGCCGGACGAGCAGCTCGCCGCGATGTTGATGGCGATCTGCATCCGCGGTGCGAGCCGGTCCGAGACGCAGCGCCTGGTGGAGGCGATGCGCGACTCCGGCGTCCTGTGGCGGACGGGGGAGAGCTTCCCCGAAGCGGTGGACAAGCACTCGACGGGCGGGGTCGGCGACACCGTGTCGCTGGTGTTCGCGCCGCTCGTGGCCGCCTGCGGCGTTCCGGTCGCGATGATGGCCGGAGCCGGTCTCGGGCACACCCAGGGGACGCTCGACAAGCTGGCGGCGATCCCCGGCTTCCGCACCGCCGCGAACCGGGGGGAGGCGTTCGACCGCCTCGGGCGGTGCGGCGCGTTCTTCGCGGCGCAGAGCCAGGAGATCGCCCCCGCCGACCGCAAGCTCTACCTGCTGCGCGACACGACCGGCACGGTGCCGTCGCTGCCGCTGATCGTGGCCTCGATCATGTCGAAGAAGCTCGCTGTCGGCGCGCGCCGCCTCGTCCTCGACGTCAAGTGCGGCTCCGGGGCGTTCTGCAAGACGTTGGCGGAGGCGCGCGACCTGGCCGGCGCCCTGGTGGCGGTGGGCGAGGGGGCGGGCGTGGAGGTGGCGGCTGCGATCACCGACATGAGCCAGCCGCTGGGCGACCGCCTCGGTTGCGCCAACGAGGTGCGCGCCGCCGTCGAGGTGTTGGGCGGAGCCGGCGACGAGCGCCTGCGCCGGCTGACCGTCGAGCTGGCGGTGGACGCGCTGGCGATGGCCGGCCGCCCGCGTCCGGACGCGCTCGCCGAGATCGAACGGCGGCTGGCGGACGGCAGCGCGCTGGCGCGCTGGGGCGAGATCGTGCGCGCCCACGGCGGCGACCCCGACGCCGCGCGGCTCCCGCGGCCGCGGCGAACGGTCACCGTGCCGGCGCCGGCGGACGGCTTCGTGACCGGCGTCGACGCGGAAGCGCTCGGGTGGGTCGCGGTGAGCCTCGGTGCCGGCAGGCTGCGGCAGGGCGACCAGGTGGACCTGGCTGCGGGGCTGCAGGTGCATACCCGCGTCGGGGACCGAGTGGAGGCGGGCCGGCCAATCGCCACGCTCGAGATCGGCGAGCGCCCGGTGGACGCCGAGGCGACCGCCGCGCGCGTCGCCGCCGCGATCCGCATCGGCGAAACTCGCCCGGCACCGGTGCCGCTCGTGCTCGCTCGGGTGGGGGGCAAGGCGTAGCTTGCTGTACCGGCTGGAGAGCGTGGAGCTGGCGTTCGGCGGGCGCGAGGTGCTGCGCGGCGCGACGTTCCAGCACAACCCGGGCGAGAAGCTGGTCCTGCTCGGGCGCAACGGCTGTGGCAAGACCACGCTGCTCAAGGTCATCAGCGGAGAGCTCGAGCCGGAACGCGGCGCTGTGCTGCGCGCGCGCGGTTTCGCCGCGGTCACCCTCGAGCAGCGCGTCAGCGCCCCGGGCCGGATTCCCGTCCTCGACTTCTGCCTCTCGGCGCGCCCCCGTGTGATCGAGGTCGAGCGCGAGCTGGCCGGCCTCGAGGCCCGCCTCGCCGGGGGCGACGGTGCGGCGATCGCCGAGCACCACCGCCTGCAGGAGGAGTTCGAGCGGCTCGACGGATACCGGCTGCGGCCGCGCGCGCAGGCGGCGTTGCTCGGCCTCGGGGTCCCGGAAGCGATGCACCCGCGTCCGCTCGCATCGCTGTCGGGCGGCGAGCGGACGCGGGTGGCGCTGGCGCGCGCGCTGCTCGCGGACGCGCCGCTGCTCCTCCTCGACGAGCCCACCAACCATCTCGACCTGCTCGGCGTGGAGTTCCTGGCGCAGGAGCTGGCGCGGCGCGACGGCTCGCTGCTGCTGGTAACGCACGACCGCGAGCTCGTGGACCGGGTGGGCGGCGGGATCCTGGAGCTGCACGGCGGCCGGCTCGAGCGGTTCCCCGCCGGTTACGCACGCTACCGGCGCGAGCGCGCGCAGCGCCGGGAGCAGGCGCACAAGGCTTACGCGTTGCAGCGCGCCGAGATCGAGCGCCAGGAGGAGTTCATCCGGCGCAACATCGCGGGCCAGAACACGCGCCAGGCGCAGGCACGGCAGAAGCTCCTCGCGCGGATGGACCGGCTCGAGCCGCCCGAACCGGACCTGCCGCCGCTGGCGCTGCGCTGGCCCGAGAGCGGGCGCAGCGGCCGGATGGTGATGGAGAGCGAGGGCTTGACCGTGGGCTGGAACGAGCCGGTCGTCCGCGACCTCTCGCTCACGCTCCGGCGCGGCGCCCGCCTCGCCCTCGTCGGTCGCAACGGCGCCGGCAAGACGACCATCCTGCACACGCTCGCCGGCCGGCTGCCCGCGCTCGCCGGCCGGCTGCGCTTCGGCACCGGCGTGGTGCCGGCGTGGTACGACCAGGAGCAGGCCGAGATCCCGGCGGGTGTCAGCGTGCTCGACGCCGTCCTCGCGGTGCGGCCGGAGTGGACGCCGGCCGAGGCGCGCGGTTGGGCCGCCAGGTTCGCGTTCTCCGGCGAGGCCGCCGACGCGCTCACCGATTCGCTGTCGGGCGGCGAGCGGGCGCGGCTCGCGCTCGCCCGCCTGATCGCGCTGGCGCCCAACCTGATGCTGCTGGACGAGCCGACCAACCATCTCGACCTGGTGACGTGCGAGGTGCTCGAGCAGGCACTCGCCGACTTTCCCGGCGCGCTCCTGCTCGTCAGCCACGACCGGCGTCTCGTCGAGCGCGTCGCGACCGGCGTGCTGCTCCTCGCCGACAGCACCGCGACCCCAGTCAACCGCGTCGACGAAGCGTTCGCCCGCCTCGGCTTGACGCCGCGGCGGGAGAGGGCCGACGAGGGCGAGGCCCCGAGCCGGAGGCGGAGCGCCGAGGAGGAGGAGCGGCGACGGCTGCGGCGCGACGCCGGCCGCGCCCGTGAGCGCGCCGACGCTCTCGCGGCGGAGCTGGAAACCTCCGAGCGGCGGCTGCGGGAGATCGAGGAGTTGCTCTGCAGCCGCGAGGTGTTCTCGAACGCCTCGCGCGCTCGCGAGTTCGGCGGCGAGGCCGCCGCGCTGCGCGCCGGCCTGGAGGAGCGGCTCGAGGCCTGGGGCGAAGCCGAGGAAGACGCGGAGGCGCTGGCGCTGCGCCTGGCCGAGCTGGAGGCGCCGTAGACGGGGTGAAGACGGCAGCGCGGGCGGCCGACCTCGCCGCCCGCGCCTCGTGATGAGCTCCCGGAACGATCAGATGATCGCTTCGACCGGCGCGACCTCGCCCGCGCGGATCGCCACGGCGAGCGCGGTGACCTGCGGCAGGACGCGGTAGGCGAAGTGGATCGCGGTCTGCACCT
>DAIDOU010000007.1 GCA_027458945.1 Acidobacteriota bacterium | reverse complement strand
GGGGCGATCTCGGCCGGGTCGGCGGCGCGCCCGAGCGGGATCAGCGGCAGGATCGTCTTGAGCACCGCGTCGTCCCTGACGAGGGCGGCCGCGAACGCGGTGTCGGTGAGCCCGGGGAGGACCGCGTTGACACGGATGCCGAACGGGGCGCACTCCTTGGCGAACGCGCGCGTCATGCTGATGATCGCGGCCTTGGTCACCGAGTAGATCCCCTGCAGCGGCGCCGGTGCGACGCCGTTCACCGAGGCGGTGTTGATGATCACGCCGCCGCCGGCCTCGCGCATCGCCCGTCCGGCGAGCTGGCCGAGGTGGAAGGTGCCGGCGAGGTTGACCTCGACGGTCTTGGCGAGCGCCGCCTCCGGCGTGTCCAGGATGTGGCCGAAGTACGGGTTGGCCGCCGCGTTGTTGACGAGGATGTCGATGCGCCCGAACTCCTCGAGGACGCCGTCGACGAGCGCCCGGCGCTGCTCGGCGTCGCCGATGTGACACGCCCGGGCGGTGGCCTGCGCGCCCGCGTCGCGCAGGGCGCTGGCGACGCTCTCGCACCCCTCGAGCTTGCGCGAGCTGACCACGACGCGGGCGCCCTGGTTGGCGAACAGCCGCGCCACCGCCTCGCCGATCCCCCGGCTCGCGCCGGTGATCACCGCCACCTTCCCGTCGAGCCGGAACGCCCGCTCGGTCGCGAGCGCGGCCAATCGGGCCGGCCGTGACCGCGCGCCCTCCCACTCGCGGATCACGCGCCCGGCGTGGTCGGCGAGCACGGTGACGGCGCGGCCGAAGCCGGCGAGGCGCGGGTCGGTCGTCTGCCCGAGCTTGAAGCGGGCGTAGATCTGCTGCGCGATCGCCGCCAGGCGCAGGAGGCCGTAGACGTAGTAGTAGGTGAAGTCGCCGATTTCCCGGCCGGCGCGCGCGGCGTACCGCGCGACGACCTCGTCCCGGGTCAACATCCCCGGCACCGTGGTCGGCTGCGTGCGGATCGCCCGCATTTCCGCAGGGTCGTCGCGCTCGACCCAGTACGCGAGCGAGGCGCCGAGGTCCATCAGCGGATCGCCGATCGTCGCCATCTCCCAGTCGAGGACGCCGACGATGTGGGTGACGTCGTCGAGAGCGACGACCACGTTGTCGAACTTGAAGTCGTTGTGGACGAGGCAAGCCCCGGACTCGGCCGGCAGGTGCTCCTGCAGCCAGGCGATGACGCGCTCGCAACGGGGTACGTCGTCGGTGCGCGCCGCGCGGTAGCGCTCGGCCCAGCCCTCGATCTGGCGCCGCACGTACCCCTGCGCCTTGCCGAGGCCCGCGAGGCCGGTCGTCTCGAGATCGAGGCGGTGGAGATCGGCGTGCAGGTCGACCAGCCTCTCGCACAGCGTCCGCGCTTGCCCCGCCGAGACCGCCTCGGGCAGCTCCCGGCCGATCGGTCGGCCTTCCAGGAACTCCATCACGAAGAACGGGGTCCCGAGGACGCTGGCGTCCTCCCCGACCGCGATCACCCGCGGCGCCAACGGGAAGTGAGGACGGACCGCGGTGAGCACGCGCGCCTCGCGGACCATATCGTGGGCCGTCGCGGCCTTCTTGCCCGGTGGTGCGCGTCGCACCACCAGCGCTCGGTCGCCGGCGCGCAGCAGCGCGGTGAGGTTCGAGACCCCGCCCGAGAACGGCTGCAGCGTGACGCGCGCGGGGTCCGCGAACGCCGGTTCGACGCCGGCGAGGAAGTGGCACAGGGCCGCCAGGTCAAACAGCTCTGCCATGCGCATCTCCGATCGAGCGGGCTGATGCCCTCGAACAGCCGAGTGACCATCGTACAGCGCCCCGACGGAGCGCGGGCCCGACCTCCCT
>DAIDOU010000006.1 GCA_027458945.1 Acidobacteriota bacterium | reverse complement strand
CTTCCCATGCGCAGCCGCTAGCCCCCTCGCCACCTCCAAGGCAATCCGCACCGCCTCGCCTACCCCAAGCGCCCCCGGCTCCAATCGCTCCTTCAGCGACTCCCCCTCGAGCAGCTCCTCCACCAGGTACGGCACCCCCTCAAACGTGCCGACGTCGTGGACATCGAGAATGTTGGGATGCGAGAGCGCCGCGGTGGCCCGCGCTTCCCGCTCGAAACGCTTGAGCCGCTCCGGGTCCTCCGCGAACTCCGCGGGTAGAACCTTGATCGCCACGTCACGCCCGAGACGCGTGTCGCGGGCGCGGTAGACCTCCCCCATTCCGCCCGCGCCGATCTGGGCGACGATCTCGTAGGGACCGACCCGGGTCCCGGGCCTTACCGCCATGACCTTGATTTCCTGGAAAATTGTATATCAGAACGGCGATCGTGGCCCTTACCCGGTGTGCGGGCGCGCCCTGTGTGCCCTGTGCCCTGTGCCCGGCGCCCGGTCCCCTGTCTTAAAGGGGCTTGGAGTAGATGCGGTACGTCTTGGTCTGCTCCGCATCCATCAACCTGACGGTCCGCTTCGCCAGCTCGTTGTCCTCGAGGATCCACGAGTACTCGCAGGTGCTGTAGCCGCGGTCGAGCGCCGCCTTGAGCCCCTCGTAGAACATCACGCCTTCGATGCCGCGCAAGCGGTACTGCTCCTTGACGCCCATGGTGATCAGGCGCAGGCCGACGCGGCGGCGGCCGATCAGCATCGCCCGCAGCAGGCGGATCGGGTTCGCCATGCTGCCGTTGAGCACGGCGAGGGCGGGGTTGGCGTCGGGGATCGCGAGCAGGAACCCGGCGGGATCGCCGGCGACGAAGCCGATGCGCAGCAGCGGCGGGTCGACCAGCGGCTTGAGGTCCTTGGCGAGGAAGTTGAACTCGGCCTCGCTGACCGGAACGAACCCCCAGTTCTTTTCCCACGCCCGGTTGTAGATGTCGCGGATGATCTGCACCTCGCTCGCGAACTCCTTGAGGTTCACCGGGCGAATGACCAGGTCGGGCTCGCGCCGGCGCGTGCGGTCGGCGAACTTCTCCAGGCGCTCGAGCGATTTCGCGTGCACGGGCGAGGCGTAGGCGTAGAGGTCCTTGGCCTTGGCGAGGCCGGTGGCCTCGAGCAGCTCGCCGTAGCGCGGCGGGTTGTACGTCATCATCACGGTCGGCGGCGTGTCGAACCCGCGCACGAGCAGGCCCGCTTCGTAGTTGGTCGAGGGGTTCACCGGGCCGGTCAGGGTCTCGCAGCCGCGCTCCTTTACCCACGCCGCGGCGGCCGCCACCAACGCCGTCGCGGCCTCGGCGTCGTCTTCGCACTCGAAGAACCCGAAGAAGCCCGACCTGTCGCTGTGGTAGACGTTGTAGGCCCGGTTCGTGATCGCCGCGATCCTCCCGGCCACACGCGTGCCGCGCCAGGCGAGGAAGAGCTCGCGATCGGCCGCGCCTTTGGCGTAGAACGGGTGCTTCTTCTCGACCGCCCCCCGCACCTGCGCTTTCAGCGGCGGCACCCAACAGGGATCCCCGGCGTAGAGCCGCCAGGGCAGATCGATGAACCGCCGCAGGTCGCCGGCCGTCCGCACCGGGACGACGCGCAGCGCCGCCTCGCTCACCGGATGATCCCGACTTCCCGGCCGACCTTGGCGAACGCCGCGAGTGAGCGCTCGAGCTGCTCCCGCGTGTGCGTCGCCATGTACGAGGTGCGCAGCAGCGCCCGCCCGGGCGGCACCGCCGGCGAGACCACCGGGTTGACGAACACGCCCTCCTCCTGCAGCCGCTTGGCCATGACGAACGCGACCATGTCGTCGCCCGCCAGCACCGGGATCACCGGGGTGGCCGACTCGCCGGTGTCGAAACCGAGCGACTTGAACCCGGCCGCCATGAACCGGGTGTTCTCCCACAGCCGCTCGCGGCGCTCGGGCTCGCGCTCGATGATCTCCAGCGCCTTGAGCACCGACGCCACCGACGCCGGCGGCGCAGCGGCCGAGAAGATCATCGAGCGGGCGCGGTGCTTGATGTAGTCGACCACCTTCGCCTCGCCGGCGATGAAGCCGCCGACGCTGGCCAGCGACTTGGAGAACGTGCCCATGATCAGGTCGACGTCGTCCTCGAGGCCGAAGTGCTCGGCGGTCCCACGGCCGTGCTCGCCGAGCACGCCGATCCCGTGCGCGTCGTCGACCATCACGCGGCAGCCGTGCGGCTTCACGGCCTTGACCAGGCCGGGCAGGTTGACGACGTCCCCTTCCATCGAGAACACACCGTCCACGACCACGAGGGCGGCGCGTTTGGAGTCGTGCACCTCGAGCCGTCGCGCGAGGTCGTCCATGTCGTTGTGGTGGAACTTGACGACCGACCCGAACCCCAGCCTGGCGCCGTCGATGATGCACGCGTGATCCAGCTTGTCGAGATAGACCACGTCGCCGCGCTCGACCAGGCAGGAGATCACCCCGAGGTTGACCTGGAAACCGGTGGAGAACGCCAGCGCCGCCGGCTTGCGCATGAACGCGGCCAGCTTCTCTTCGAGCTTGACGTGGATGTCGAGCGTGCCGTTGAGGAAGCGCGACCCGGCGCAGCCGGTGCCGTACTTGGTGATCGCATCCTGCGCCGCGCGCTTGACTTCGGGGTGGTTGGTGAGGCCGAGGTAGCTATTGGAACCGAGCATCACGACGGGCTTGCCGTCGATCAGCACCTCCGGGTCCTGCCCCGAGGAGATCGTGCGGAAGTACGGGTAGAGACCGGCCCTCTTGATCGCGTTCGCGGTGTCGAACG
>DAIDOU010000005.1 GCA_027458945.1 Acidobacteriota bacterium | reverse complement strand
CATTCTCCTGGATATACTGGAAGCGCAGTTCCGGCTTCTTGCCCATCAGGCGCTCGACCAGATCGCTGGTATCCCCCGGTTCATCCTCGTCGATGCTCACCCGGATCAATTTCCGGGTCTCGGGGTTCATCGTGGTGTCCTTGAGGTCCTTGGCGTCCATCTCGCCCAGGCCCTTGAAGCGCTGCACGTCGATCTTGCCCTTGCCGCCCAGGCCCTTTTCCAGCCATTCCTCTTTCTCGGCATCGTCGGCGACGTAGAGCCGCTTGGCCCCCTGCGTCAGCCGGTAGAGCGGCGGGCAGGCGAGGTAGAGGTGCCCGCGGTCGATCATCGGGCGCATCTGGCTGAAGAAGAACGTCATCAGGAGCGACGCGATGTGCGCCCCGTCGACGTCGGCGTCGGTCATGATGATGACCTTGTGGTAGCGCAGCTTGGCGACGTCGAAGTCGTCGGCGCCGATGCCCGTGCCGAGGCACTGGATGATGGTGCGGATCGCCTCGCTCGACAGCATCTTGTCGAAGCGCGCCTTCTCCACGTTGAGGATCTTGCCGCGCAGCGGCAGGATCGCCTGGAAGCGGCGGTCGCGGCCCTGCTTGGCGGAGCCGCCGGCGGAGTCGCCCTCGACCATGAACAGCTCGGCCCCGGCGGGGTCGCGCTCCTGGCAGTCGGCGAGCTTGCCGGGGAGCGACGACGACTCGAGCGCCCCCTTGCGGCGGGTGAGCTCGCGCGCCTTGCGCGCCGCCTCGCGGGCCCGCGCCGCCTCGACGCACTTGGTGACGATGCGCCGCGCGATCGGCGGGTTCTCCTCGAAGAACTCGGCGAGACGGGTGTTGACCACCGACTCCACCCAGCCCTTGACCTGGGACGAGACCAGCTTGTCCTTGGTCTGGGAGGAGAACTTCGGGTCGTGGATCTTGACCGATAGGATCGCGGTGAGCCCCTCGCGCACGTCCTCGCCGGAGAGCCCCTCGTTGAGGTTCTTGAGCAGGCCGTTGGCCTGGCCGTACGTGTTGATCGTCCGGGTGAGCGCCGCGCGGAAGCCGGACAGGTGGGTGCCGCCGTCGCCGTTGTAGACCGTGTTGGTGAACGGCAGCACGTTCTCGTTGTAGCCGTCGTGCCACTGCATCGCGATGGCTATCTGCTCGCCGTCCGCCGTGTCCTCGACGAGCTGGATCGGCTTGGAGTGCAGCGTGGTCTTGGCGCGGTTCAGGTACTCGACGAACGCGCCGATGCCGCCCTTGAACTGGAACTCCTGCTCCGCCCCGTTGCGCTCGTCGTGGAACTTGATCAGCAGGCCGGGGTTCAAAAACGCGAGCTCGCGCAGGCGCTGGACCAACAGGTCGTGGTGGAACTCGAGGATCGAGAAGATCTCGGGGTCCGGCTTGAAGGTGACGACGGTGCCGCTCTTGGTCGAGTTGCCGACGCGCTTGAGCGGCGCGACCGGGACGCCGCGGCGGAACTCCTGCTCCCAGACGCCGCCGTCGCGCCGGATCTCGAGGCGCAGCCACTCGGAGAGGAAGTTGACCACCGAGACGCCGACGCCGTGCAGGCCGCCCGAGACCTTGTAGGCGTTGTTGTCGAACTTGCCGCCGGCGTGCAGCTCGCACATGATCACTTCGGCGGCCGAGCGCCCGCTCTCCTTGTGGGTATCGACCGGGATGCCGCGGCCGTTGTCCTCGACCGTCGCCGAGTTGTCGGTGTGGATGCGCAGCGAGACCTTGGTGGCGAACCCCGCCTGCACTTCGTCCACCGCGTTGTCCACCACCTCCCACACCATGTGGTGCAGGCCGGAGAGGTCGTCGGTGTCGCCGATGTACATCCCGGGCCGCTTGCGTACGGCCTCGGGCCCTTTGAGAACCTTGATGCTTTCAGCGTTGTACGCTTTGCCGGTCAATCCATCCCTCCCGCCGCCATGACGTCCACGACGCCGTCCCGCACCCGCCACACTGCGCCCCCCGCCAGGCGGGGGAGCATCATCTCCTCGTGCGCCGAGGAGAGCAGCGCCTGCCCTCCGTCGCGCAACCGGGCGAGGACCCGTTCCAGCACCGCCGAGTCGAGCTCGGCGTCGACGTCGTCAAACACCACCACCGGGCGCCTGCCGCGCTCGCGCCCGACCACCGCCATGGCGGCCAGCTTCAGACCGGTCGCCAGGAGCTTGCCCTGCCCCGCCGACAGCGCCTCGCGCGCCGGAACGCCCTGCACGCTGAGCTGGAGGTCGTGGCGGTGCGGCCCGATTGCGGTGTGGCCCCGTCCGCGCTCCAGGCGGCGCGAGGCGGCCAGCGCGGCGCGCAACCGAACCGCCAGGGTCGCGGTTTCTGCGACCGCGACGCCATCCGGCGAATTATACCCCAAAACGGGGCGCGCGAGCGACCATCCGAGCGACTCCAACTCGTCGCCGAGGTGCCTCTCCAGGCCCGAGAGCGCCTCCAGCCGCAGGCGGACGATCTCGGCGCCGAGGGCGGCCAGGTCGTGCTCGAACGCGTCGAACTCGGCCGCCGGCCCGCCGCGGGCGAGCAGGGCGTTGCGGTGGCGCAGCGCGCGGCGGTAGCGCTGCAGCGTCGCCAGCGCCTCGGGGCGGAGCTGGAAGCAGAGACGGTCGAGGAAGCGGCGCCGGTCCTCGGGGGCGCCCCACACCAGGGCGCGGTCGTGGCCGGAGAGCGTCACCACCGGGAAGAGGTCGAGGTACTCGGCGGCCCCCAGGCGGCGGGCGCCGCGGAAGAGCGCCCTCGTCACCCCGACGTCGCAGCGAACCTGTTGGCGAATATCGACTTCAACACCGCTGCGCGCGATCACACCGGCGACGGCGAACGCCTGTGCGCCGCGCCGGACGCAGGCGGCGGACGAGCCCGGCCGGAACGAGGAGAGGTTGCCGAGCACGGCGACCGCCTCGAGGACGTTGGTCTTGCCGGAGCCGTTGCGGCCGACGACGGTGGTCACACCGGGGCCGACGTCGAGTTGCTGCGCCGCCAGGTTGCGAAAGTCGGAGACGGAGAGGCGGAGGATCGACACGCCGTTACAAGCGGATCGGCATGATCACGTACAGGCACTCGCCCGCCGAGGCGTCCTCCCCGACCGCGGTCATGACGATCGGACCGTCCGCGTCGCGCAGCTGCATCTCGATCTCGTCGGTGTCCACCGCGCCGAGGAAGTCGAGGAGGTAGCTCGCGTTGACGAACGCCTTGAGCGGCGGCGCCGAGTACGAGCACGGCACCACCTCGGCCGCTTGCCCGAGGTCGAAGCCGACCGAGGCGAGGCCGAGCGAGTCGTGGTCGAACTGGAGCTGGACGCCGTGCGTGCGCTCGCTGGCGAGCAGCGCGACGCGGCGCAGCGAGGCGGTGAACTCCTGCCGGTTGATGCGGGCGCGGTGCGGGTTGTCGCGCACGAGCACGCGCTCGTACTGCGGGAAGCGCGCCTCGAGCACGCGCGAGAGCAGCACCCGCTGGCCGAGCCGGAACGCGAGGTGGTTCTCACCGCGGGCGATGTACAGCGGCGCCTCGGCCTCGGCCGAGAGGTGGCGAAGCTGGTTGAGGACCTTGCGCGGCAGCAGCTGCTGGTCGAACGGCGGCTTGCCGGCGGTGTGCGCGGCCTTGGCCCAGGCGAGGCGGTGCCCGTCGGTGGCGACCATCTCGAGCGCCTTGGCCGAGAGGAGCAGGAGCGCGGCGTTGTACTGGAAGTGCCCCTCCTCGCTCGACACCGCGAACGCCGAGCGGTCGATGAGGCGGCGCAGCGTCGGCAGGTCGACCGCGAACCCCTGCCCGTCGGGCGCCTCGGGCAGGGTCGGGAAGTCGGCCGGGTCGAGGCTCGCGAGCTGCGAGCTGAACGTGCCGGAACGCACCTCGACGCGCGACTCCTCGAAGCTGAGGTCGAGCGTGTCGGTGGGCAGCGAGCGGACGAGGTCGAAGAAGACCTTGCCCTGCACGGTCGTCCGTCCCTCGCGCCGCACCACGGCCGAGCACTCGGAGTAGACGGTGACGTCGAGGTCGGTCGCGGCCAGGTGCAGCCTGTCGCCTTCGGCCGTGAGGAGGATGTTCGACAGGATGGGGATCGTGGTTCGGCGCTCGACAACTCCCTGAATGAGCTGGAGCTCGTCGAGGAGAACGGTGCGGTTGAGCGTCACGTCCATGGGTTCGGTCCCCCGGCTACGTCTGTTAAACCGCTCCAGTGTACAGGTGTTCGTAGTCGCAGTCGAGGGTGTGGAGAACCCGGGTCGGGGGGGCAGACCTCACGGGATACACGGTTTCTCCTCTCGCCGTCTGTGGAAAGCCGGTGTGGAGGATTCGCGGAGAACGGCGGGCCGAGCGCCGGTGGGCGGGGTGGAGACGCGGATTTTCCACAGCTCAGCGGAATTGTTCCGCAAACGTCGTCAGCGTCGCGTCGAGCGCGGGGTTGGTGCGGCGCTCCTCGGTGATCGTGTCGACCGAGTACATCACGGTCGAATGGTGCTTGGCGAAGAGCTTGCCGATCTCCGGGTAGGAGAGGGAGAGGATCTCGCGGATGAGGTACATCGCGACCTGACGCGGGAACGCGACCGAGCGCCGGTTGTCCCGCCCCTTCAGGTCGGCGACCTTGACGCCGTAGTGGTGGGCGACGAAGCGGATGATGTCAGGCGCGGCGACGTGGCGCTCCTGCGGCAGGAACGGGCTCAAGGCGTTGCGCGCCGTGTCGATGTTGGCCGGCTGCGTGGTCAAGGTGCAGTAGACGATGATGCGGTTTAAGTAGCCCTCGAGCTCGCGCACGTTGTCGCGCACGCGGCGGGCGATGAAGAGGACGAGGTCGTCCGGGAGATCGAACCCCTCGGCGTGCGCCTTCTCGCGGATGATCGCGCACTTGGTCTCGAGATCGGGCGGCTGGATATCGGCCACCAGGCCCCAGATGAAGCGGGTGCGCAGCCTCTCCTCCAGCCCCTGGATCGTGGCCGGGGCGGTGTCGGAGGTGAGCACGATCTGGTGCCCGGTCTGGTGCAGGGCGTTGAAGGTGTGGAAGAACTCCTCCTGCGTGCGCTCCTTGCCGGCGATGATGTGGACGTCGTCGAGGAGCAGCACGTGCAGGGAGCGGTACGCCTCGCGGAACGCGGCCATGCGCTGCAGCCGGATCGAGTTGATCAGCTCGTTGACGAAGTGCTCGGTGGGGACGTAGCGCACCCGGACGCGCGGGTTGCGGGCCAGGATCTCGTTCCCGATCGCGTGCAGGAGATGGGTCTTGCCGAGGCCGGAGCCGCCGTACAGGAACAGGGGGTTGTACGCCTTGCCGGGGTTCTCGGCGACCGACTGGGCGGCCGCGCGGGCGAACTGGTTCGAGGGGCCGGGGACGAACGAGGCGAAGGTGTGGCGCGGGTTGAGCGGGGTGACGTGCTGCGCCGTCACCGGCGCGGGCGCCGCCTCCTCGCCGGAGAGCTCGAACGCGACCGTGACCGCGACGCCGGCCGCCTGCGCCGCGGCCTCCTGCAGCGCCTGCAGGTGGTGGTCGCGGACGTAGTCGGCGTACACGCGCGACGGGGTGACGACGGTGAGCGTGCTCCCGGCGGTGCGCGCCGCCAGCGGCGCGAACCAGACCTCGAACTCGTCCGCGGACAGACGGCTGCGGAGGAGGTCCTTGACGGCAGGCCAGATGTCGGACGATGGCATCGTGTGGGTCCCAACGAGCCGCGAAAGCATAGCACGGCGCGCCGCCCGCGGCCCGCCCCCGCCGCCAACCTCTCCGAGATCGGTTGTCGTCCTTCCTTGCGGCCCACGGCCCACGGCCCACGGCCCACGGCCCACGGCCCACGGCCCACGGACCCCGAGCCCCGAACCCCGGTCCACGGACCACGAACCACGGACCACGGACCACGGACCACGGTCCACGGTCCACGGACCACGGACCACGGTCTTCGCGCCGCGGTTGACCAACTCGGCCGCGTGGCGTACGATGCCGTTCCCCCGTCGCCTGGCGTCGGGGTTGGCAAGGGGTGAGATCATGAAGCGGACATTCCAGCCGAACAACCGGCGCCGAAAGAAGACCCATGGTTTTCGGGCGAGGATGAGCACGCCCGGGGGACGGCGCGTGCTCGCGGCGCGCCGCCGGAAGGGGCGCAAGCGCCTGACTCCCTGAGCCGCCCGGAGGCGTTCTGGACACGTTGTTGCGACGCTCGGATTTCAAGCGCGTCTACGCCGGCGGCACCAAGGTCGTGGGAAGGTACCTCGTCATCTTCGCGCTCGCGGGGGACGGCGAGGTGCGCCGTCTCGGCATCACCGCGACGCGCAAGACCGGCGGCGCGGTGGTGCGCAACCGGGCGCGGCGGCGGATCCGGGCGCTCGCCCGCACCCGCGAGGCCGTGCTCGGGAGCTGGGGCGGCGAGATCGTCGTGAACGTGCGGCGCGGCTGCGCCGAGGTGGGGTGGAGCGCCCTGGCGGAGGAGTTCGAGCGGTGCATGAGGAAGGCGACAACCGCTCCGCGGCCGCCCGTGTCGTGATGGGTGCGCTGGCCGGCTACAAGCGGTGGGTCTCGCCGCTGCTGCCGCCGGCGTGCCGGTTCGCGCCGACCTGCTCCGAGTACATGAGCGAGGCGATCGGTGTGCACGGCCTGAGACACGGTCTCTGGCTCGGGGTGCGCAGGCTGGGACGCTGCCACCCGTGGAACCCGGGCGGCTACGATCCGGTGCCGCCGCGCAAAGGGGGATGTTGAATGGAAAAGCGCGTGCTGCTGGCAGCGGTGCTCTCCGGTGTCGTGGTGATCCTGTGGTTCTCGTTCTTCGCGCCGAAGCCGCAGCCCGTCCCGAGCGGCGCCGAGCCCGTGGCCACCGCCGCGGCGGCAGCCGGCGCTGCGGCCAACCCGACCGCGGGAGCGGCCGGCGGGGCGGC
>DAIDOU010000004.1 GCA_027458945.1 Acidobacteriota bacterium | reverse complement strand
CGTGCCGTTCCCGCCGCTCCCTCCTGTGGCCGTGGCCGCTCTGGCGGTGCTTGGCCTCGCGGCGTTGACCCGCTCCCGACTCGCGGCGCCGGCCGCAGGCCTCTTCGCGGCCGGGACGTTGGCCTGGATGGCGGTCCCGGGTGCGGCGCCGGCGGCCAGCCACGAGGTCCGGATGCTGGCGGTGAGCGAGGGGATGGCGCTGCTGCTGCGCGGCCCCGGCGGCGCCACCCTGGTGGATGCCGGCCGTTCCCCGACGGAGGCGTGGCGGGAGCTCGCCCGGGTCAGGGTGCGGCGACTCGATGCCCTGGTCGTGACCCACCCGGACGCCGACCACACCGGCGGCGCGGCGCTTCTGCTCGAACGGATGCGGGTGGGGCGGTTCGCCTTTCCCGCAGCGCTCGGGGACCGGCCCGAGATCGTGCCGCTGCGCCGGCTCGCGCGCCGGCGCGGGGTCGAGGAGGTCGCCCTCGAGCGCGGCCAGTCGCTCGGGCTGGCGGGCGCCCGGTGGGAGATTGCGTGGCCGCCGCGGTGGGCGACCGCGCTCGACAACGACGCCAGCCTGGTCGGGCGGGTCGACCTCGGCGGGCCGAGGTTGCTGATCGCGGGCGACCTCGAGGCCGCGGGGGAGGCGGCGCTGTTGGCGGCCGGCGGCGACGTGCGGGCCGAGCTGCTGCAACTCGGCCACCACGGGTCGCGGACGTCATCGACGCCCGCGTTCCTCACGGCGGTCCGTCCCACGGTGGCGCTGGCCGCGACGGGCGTGCACCCGCGGTTCAAGTACCCTGACCCGGCCGTGGCGCGGCGGGCCGTCGCGCTGCCGGCCGTTGTCGTGGTCCAGGGCGACGGCTCGCCATGGGTCGGCTGGGACGACGCCGGCCCGCTCACCGTCGGGCCGGGAGAGCCGGTCATGGTGTCGCGGGCCAGGAAGGGGGAAGGTGGCTGATCTGGTGGTCATCGTGGGGCCGACGGCGTCGGGGAAGACGGCGCTGGGCGCCGCGTTCGCGCGCTCGGTCGGGGGGGAGGTGGTCTCGGCCGACGCGTTCGCGGTCTATCGCGGCCTCGACATCGGTACCGCGAAACCCGACGCGGCGCTGCGGGCGGCGGTCCCGCACCACCTCATCGACATCGCGGACCCCGGGGAGCGCTACTCCGCCGGGATGTTCGTGCGCGACGCGGACGCCGCGATTGCGGCGATCCGCGAGCGGGGACGGGTGCCGGTCGTGGTGGGGGGGACCCACTTCTACGTGCGGGCGCTGCTGTTCGGCCTCTTCCCGGAGCCTCCGAAGGACGCGGCGCTGCGCCAGGCGCTCGAGGCCGAATGGGCCCGCGACCAGGCCGCGACGCGGGCGCGGCTGCAGGCGCTCGACCCCGTCGCGGCCGCGCGGATCGCGGCGAACGACCGCCAGCGGACGCTGCGCGCCCTCGAGGTGTGCCTCGTCGCAAAGCGGGGGATGAGCCAGCTCTGGAGCGAACACGCCAGAGGCAACCCAAGGTACTCGTACGAGATGCTCGGACTGTCCCCGGCCAGACAAGAGCTCCATGTTAGGATTGCCAAGCGGGTGGAGTGGATGTTTGCCGCCGGGTTGATCGTCGAGGTGCAGGGGTTGCTGGCCGGCGGACTCTCTCCCGAGGCACACGCCATGAAGGCGATCGGCTATCGGGAGTCGTGCCGGGTGCTCGCCGGCGAGCTGACGGTGGAGCAAGCTAAGGAAGCGGCGGCGGCCGCGACCAGGCGGCTGGCGAAGCGGCAGATGACCTGGTTGCGCGGTGAGGCCGCAGTGCGGTGGCTGACCGGCGGTGACCGTGACCTGCTGGCGCAGGCGATCGCCGGGGTGGAGGCGCGCGGTGGAACAGGGACCGGAGCGGGCTAAGGTCGGCGTCAACGTACAGGACAGCTTCTTCTACGCGCTGCGGCGAGATGGGCGGCCGATCCATGTCTATCTCCTCACCGGCAAGCGGGTCACCGGCGTCCTCAAGCGCTTCGACCGGTACGCGGTGATCGTCGAGAGTCACGGGCTCGAGCACCTCGTGTACAAGCACGCGGTCGCCACGGTCTGCCTCGCCCGCGGCGACGGGGAGCATCTTGCCCAGAACGGCGACTAGGCTCGCGCTCGCGGCGTTGCTGGCGCTCGGCGCCTGTCGCACGGCGGCGCCGCCGAGAATCAGCGGGGTCCCCGATCCGACGCGCCCGCCGCTCGTCGGGAGGGCGCTGACGCCGGCGCAGCTGGAGGCCGTGCGGGCCGCCGTGGCGGCCGCCGAGGCCGGGCCCGCGGTCCGGGCCCGCGCTGGACTCGAGGCGGTGCCGCCGGGTCATCCGGTGCGCTCGTTGGCGGAGCTGGAGATCCGGTTCTTGCGTGGCCAGCACGTGTTGCACGACGCGGAGACGCTCGCCGCGGCGAACCCGGGCTACGGCTCCGCGTGGGGCCTGGTGGCGCTGGCGGGGCGGCGCGAGGGCGATCTGCGCCGGGCGCTGGAGGGCGCCCGGCGCGCCGCAGCGCTGCAGCCGGAGGCCGGGTGGGAGCGGGCCGCGCGCGACGACGAGCAGGCACTCGTGGACGGGCTCCTGAGCGAGGGCCGCGCGCGGCTGCAGGCCGGTGACGCGGCCGGCGCGCTGGCGCGGGCGCGCGAGCTGCTCGAGGTGGTGCCGCAGGTCGGGGAAGGTCGGGTTCTCGCGGTCCGCGCCGAGCTGGCCCTGGGGGACACGCGCGGTGCCGCCGAGCTCGTCCCCGGTCTGCCGGACACGGCGGCGGGGCTGGAGCTCAAGGGGAAGGTGGCCCAGGCTTTGGGGCAGTGGGACCTGGCGCTGACGTTCTTCGAGCGCCTGCCGGGTTCGTACCCGGGGCGCTGCGAGCTGATCGTTCGCGCGCGCCGCCGCCTGCGGCTGGCCGACGCGCCGCCGTACCTGACGGGTGCGCTGGCGGCACGGCCGCTGCGCCGCGCCGGACTGGCCGCGATCATCGCGTGGGAGGTGCCGGCGCTGACGAAGACGAGCGAGGGGACGGTCCCCGTGTTCGAGGACGTGGTTCAGCTGAGCGAACGGCGGGACATCGTGACGGTGGCGCGTGCCGGCGTGATGCCGGGCGATCCGATCGCCCGCCGCTTCCGCCCGCAACGGGTCGTGACACCGCGGGAGCTCGCCGCAGTGCTCGACCGGCTGGCGGAGGCGCTGGGGAGGCCGGCGCCGCGATGGTGTGGCGAGGTTGGGGGCGACTGTCTGAGCCGCCCCGCGGTGGTGGACGGGGAGACGGCGGCGGAGCTGGTGCGCCGGACTGCGGGTGAGGAGGGTGACCCATGTGCGCCGCGTTGATCGATCTCATCGGCAAGGTCGCGCTTTTCGGCGAGCTCGAGCCGGCGGAGCTCGAAGCTCTGGCACGCGCCGCGGAGCGGCAGGAGTTCGCCCGTGACGAGGTGATCTTCGCGGCGCACGAGCCAGCGGACAGCTTCTACGTGATTGCGAGCGGCCGGGTCAAGGTGTGCGTCTCCTCCGCGGGAGGCAAGGAGCTCATCCTCGCCACGCTCGGCCCCGGGCAGTTCTTCGGGGAGATGGCGCTGCTCGACGACGCGACGCGCTCGGCGAGCGTGGTGGCACAGCTCCCGACGGTGGCGTACCGGCTGCGGCGCCACGACTTCGAGCGGCTCGTCGAGCAGCATCCCACGATCGCCCGCAAGCTGCTGCGCGAGCTGTCGCTGCGGCTGCGACGCGCGAACGCGCAGATGGAGTCGCTGGCGACTCTCGACGTCGTCGGTCGCCTGGCGCGTTACCTCATCGACCTGGCAAAGCAGCACGGCCAGATCCTGGGGAACGGCTGGGTCGCCGTCCGGCGCCCGACCCACCAGGACATCGCCAACTCGATCGGGACGTCGCGCGAGACGGTGACCCGTCTGATGAACGACCTCGAGCAGCGCGGTCTCGTGGTCAACGAGGGCAAGATGAGCTACCTGCGGGAGTCGGTCCTCTCCGAGGCGGCGGAGTGAGCCCTCCCGGCGAGGTCGATCGCGGCCGGGCCGGGCCGGGCGTCGCCGGCGAGGGCGGGGAGGTCCGCGACCGCAGCGGCGAGTGGTCGGGGATGCGGGCGGGGGCGGTGGCGCAGCGGGCGGCGCAGGAGGTGCGGGCCGCTCTGCGACCGTTCACGATCCCGAACGGCATCACCCTGATCCGGCTGGCGCTCACGCCGTTCTTCGTGCTCGCGGTTCTCGAGGAGAACCACCGTCTCGCGCTCGGGATCTTCGTCGCCGCGGGCGTCTCCGACGCGCTCGACGGCCTGCTCGCGCGCCTGCTCGGGATGCGCTCGATGCTGGGCAGCTATCTCGACCCGATCGCGGACAAGACGCTGCTCGTCGCGGCGTACGTGACGCTGACCCTGCGTTTGCCGGGCGCCGTGACGGTGCCGCTGTGGCTGACCGTGATGGCGCTGTCGCGCGATCTCCTGATCGTGATGGTCGCGCTGTTGCTCTACCTGGGGGCCGGCGTGCGGCAGTTTCCGCCCTCGGTGTGGGGGAAGTGGACGACGTTCCTTCACATCGTGACGATCGCGGCGGTGCTGGTCGCCAACGTGACGACGGTTCCCGGGCACCTGCTGGCGGCGTGTTTCTACGTCGCGATGGCGTTCACGGTGATCTCGGGCGCCGACTACGTCCGCCGCGCGGCTCTCACGATCGAGGCGTTGCACGACGGCGAGCGCCGCTAGCGTCCGCGGCGGCGCGCGACGGGGTTTTGGAGGCCTGGCATGATCGAACAACGCGTGTTCTGCGGCGGGCAGTACGCGGCCGAGCTCGAGCGGCCCGAGGAGTATCGGCGGCGGCGGACGGCTGTCCGGGCGGAGCTCGCGCCGGGGGACCTGGCGGTAGTCCTGGGCGCCACCGACGCGCGCGGCTACGGGGACGTCGGCACGTTCCGGCAGGAACCGGGTTTCTTCTACCTTACCGGGGTCGAGCTCCCGGGCGCGGTGCTGCTGCTCGAGCGTGAGCACGAGGCGTTGCTGCTCCCCGAGCGCCGGCCTGCCCTGGAGGCGTGGACCGGCCCGAAGTTCGGTCCGGGCGAGAGCGCGGCCGCCGAGCTCGGCTTCGAGGAGGTGGGGCCGCGCGATCCCGGTGAGGTGGTGGTGGACGCGCGCCGCCGGCCGGTGCCCGGGTACCTCGACCGCATCGCCGATGCGCTCGGCGCGGGCGGGGCGTTGTGGGTGGTGCTGCCGGGCTCGGCCGCGGGCGATCTCACGTCCGAGCAACGGATGGTGCGGCGGCTGCGCGACCGCCTGCCGAGCTTCGCCGTGCGCGACCTCGCACCGGTGCTCACCCGGATGCGGCTGCAAAAGTCGGCGGGCGAGATCGCGCTGCTGCGCAAGGCGGTGGCGGCGACGGCCGCCGCGATGCGCGCGGCGGGCGCGGCGGTGGGCCCCGGCCGTCGCGAGGGCGAGGTCGAGGGAGCGGCGTTCGCCGCGCTGCGCGCGACGGGCGCCGAGGGGTGGTCGTTCCCCCCGATCGTCGGGTCGGGACCGGCGGGGTGCGTGCTGCACTACGACGCGAACCTGGGCGTGCTGGCCGACGGCGAGCTCGTGGTGGTGGACATCGGCGCCCGGCACGGGTACTACTGCGGCGACCTGACGCGCACATTTCCGGCCGGCGGCGCGTTCACCGCGCGGCAGCGCGAGCTGTACGGCGCGGTGCTCGCGGCCTACGACGCGGCGGTCGCCACGCTGCGGCCCGGCTCGACGCTCGCGGCGGCGCGCCAGGCGGCGTTCGCGGCGCTCGAGGGCTGTGGGGTGACAGGCGACGGCGGCCTGACGCTGGGCCAATTCTTCATCCACGGGCTCGGGCACTTCCTCGGTCTGGAGGCACACGACGCCGGCGGCGAGGCGCCTCTGCTCGAGCCCGGCATGGTCGTGACGGTCGAACCGGGCGTCTACCTGCCCGGCGAGGGCGTCGGCATCCGGGTCGAGGACGACTACCTGATCACGGCGGACGGGGCCGAGAACCTCGCGTCCGCGCTGCCGCGAGACGCGGCCGCGGTCGAGGCGTTGGTGGGCCGGCGCTGAGCGGCGGCCGGCGGGGAAGAGCGATGCGTCCCGGGACGTTGCAGCAGAGCGAGATGGGCGGTCTTCCGGCGCCGGCGGGCGCAACCGTGGTCGACGAGATCGTGCGGCTCAAGCGTGCGCGCGGAGCGGTCCTGCTCGCCCACTACTATCAGGATCCCGAGATCCAGGACCTGGCGGACTTCGTGGGCGACTCGCTCGAGCTGGCGCGCGCCGCGCAAGCCGCCCAGGCGAAGGTGATCGTCTTCTGCGGCGTCCGCTTCATGGCGGAGGTCGCGAAGATCCTGAACCCGGCGGCGGACGTGCTGATCCCCGACCTCGAGGCGGGGTGCTCGCTCGAGGAGTCGTGCCCGGCCGAGGCGTACGCGCGCTGGCGGGCGGAGCACCCGGGGGCGTTCGCGGCCACGTACATCAACTGCTCGGCCGCGGTGAAGGCGCTGTCGGACGTGATCGTGACCTCGTCGTCGGCGGAGCGAATCCTGCGCCAGGTCCCGGCAAGCACACCGATCCTGTTCGCGCCGGATCGCCACCTCGGGGCGTACCTCGAGCGTCGGCTCGGGCGCAAGATGGTGCTCTGGCCGGGGACCTGCGTCGTGCACGAGCAGTTCTCCGAGCGAGCGCTCGTCGAGCTCAAGGTCGAGCACCCGCAGGCGCTCGTCGCGGCGCACCCCGAATGCCCCGAGGCGATCCTGGCGCAAGCCGACCACGTCGGCTCGACCACCTCGATCCTGCGCTACGTGCAGGAGAGCCGCGGCGAGGAGTTCCTGATCGCCACCGAGCCGGGGATCATCCATCAGATGGAGAGGCTCGCCCCCGGCAAGCGCTTCATCCCGGTGCCGGGCGGCAGCGGCGAGTGCGCCTGCAACGTGTGCCCGTACATGCGCCGCAACACGCTCGACAACCTCCTCGCCTGCCTGCGCGACGGCGGCCCGCGGCTCGAGCTGCCGGAGGAGCTGCGCGTCGCCGCGCTCAGGCCGCTCGAACGGATGCTGGAAATGTCCGCGGCGGCCGCTCAGGACTGACTCCGGCAGGCGGTCGGCGAACGCCCCGACCGGCCCGCTGCGCGCTGCAGGCGCG
>DAIDOU010000003.1 GCA_027458945.1 Acidobacteriota bacterium | reverse complement strand
CGAAGGCTTCTGGGCTTGGGCCAAGGAGAGGCTCATGAAACATCACGGCGTCTCCCCACAGCGCTTTCCCCTCTACCTCAAAGAACTCGAGTTCCGCTACAACCACCGCCACGACGACCTCTTCTCCCTCGTCGTGCAACTCCTCTGTGACTTGGTGCCAAACCAGGCCTAATTACCTTTTCTTTAGCGCACGAGCAACGGCGGCAGGTGCACGGCCAGCGCGTACACCAGCGCGCTCGAGAACAGGACGGCGAGCGGGTGCACCCGCCAGCGCAGCAGTACGAGGATGCCGGCCACGGCCAGGCCCCACGTCGCGGCGTCCGGGAGGCCGGCGCGGCCGAGCGACAGCGCCGCGCTCGCGAGCAACCCGACCACGGCGGGGCGCACGCCGGCGAGGAACGCGGTGACGATCTGGTTCTTGCCGAAACGGCCGAGCGCATGGCCCGCGCCGATCGCGAGCAGCCCGGGTGGGAGGAACACCATGCCGGTGGCCAGCGTGGCGCCGACCAGTCCGGCGACGCGGTATCCGATGAACGTGGCGCTGATCACGACCGGGCCCGGCGTGATCTGGCCGAGCGCGATCGCGTCGGAGAACTCCCGCGGCGCCAGCCAGGCGTGGTGCAGCACGACCTCCTGCTCGATGAACGGGATCATCACGAAGCCGCCGCCGAACGTCGCCGCGCCGATGCGCAGGAAGACACCGGCCAGCGCCGCCACGGTACCGAGGGTCGCCCCGCGCACCAGGCCGGCCACGAGCCACGCGGGCAGCGCGACCGGGACCCACCGGCTCCAACCGGACGTCCGGGCGAAGATGCCGACCAGGCCCGCCAACAGCACGGCCTCGAGCACCCCCACCCAGTTCATCGCCACCAGCACGAACGCGCCGGCGGCAATGAGCACATCAAGTCGCTTGCGGATCGCGCCGGCCCGCCCCAGGTCCACCGCGGTGCCCACGACCAGCGCCACGACCGCCGCCGCCATCCCGACGAGCGCGGCGTCCATCATCGGCAGGTAGCGGAACGCCGGGTAGGTGGCGGCGAACCCGAGCATCATCAGGAACGACGGCCACACGAACGCCCAGCCCGCCACGAAGCCGGACCACCAGCCACCGAGGCGGGTGCCGAGGATCGTGAGGGCGTTGACCGAGACCGCTCCCGGGAGCGCTTGCGCCATGGCGGCGATCTCGGCGAACTCGGTGTCGTTGAGGACACCCCGGCGCTCGACGAACTCCCGACGGATGAGCGAGAGGACGGCGAGCCCGCCGCCGAACCCGACGGTCCCCAGCTTGACGCCGACCAGGAGGAACTCGAGCCAGGTCACGCCGTCAGTGTAGCCCGACGGTCATCGGCGCAGCTCCGTTCCGACCGGGGCGTCGGCGCGACTCCCCTCCAACGTCCCGGCGGCCCAGGCGAGGTTGACGAGCGCGACACGGTAATCGCGCTCGGCGCCGGCGAGGTTGCCGCGGGCGCGGCTCAGGTTGAGCTGTGCGTCGTCGACCTCGAGCGTGGTCTTGACGCCGAACTCGAACCCGGTTTCGGCCATCCCGAGCAGCCGTTCCGCTTGCGCCACCGTGCCCGAGAGCGCGCGCACGATCTCGGCCGCCCGCGCTGCCGCGTCCACCGCCGCACGCACCTCGAGTGCGATCTCGTCGCGCAGTTGCGCCTCGGCGAGGTCGGCGGTGCGCAGGTCGCTTTTGGCCTGCGCCACCAGCGCCCGGGTCTTGAGCCCATCGAAGAACGGGAACGAGAACACCACCCCCGCGCTCCACGTCCGGCCGCCCGAGCTCTGGTCGAGAATGCCCAGCGTCCTGACGCCGTACGACGCCTGCAGGTCGAGGCGGGGGCGGTCGCCGGCACCGTTGATCGTCACCAGCTCGCGGCGCACCCGCCGCATGTGCTCGCTTTCGGCGAGCTCCGGCCGGTGCGCGAGCGCCAAGGCGAGCACGTCCTCGTACCTCGGCGGCTCGGCAATCGCGGTCGCCAGAGCGCCCTCCGCGTCCACCTCGTTCTCTTCGGCGAGCAAAAAAACGAGGCGCTGGCGCGCCGTTCTCACCTGGTTGGCCGAGTTGATCGCGTCGGGCCTGGCGTTCGCGAGTGCCACCTCGGCGGCGAGGACGTCGTAGTCGGTCGCGGTGCCGAGCGCATACCGTTTCCGGGCCTCCTCGAGGTGACGCTCGCGCTGCGCCACCGTCTGCGCCGCGATCGCGGCCAGCTCCCTGGCGAGCAGCACGTCGCAGAACGCGGCCGTGACGTCGCGCCGGACCGCCTGCTGGAAGCGCCGCAACTGGTCGCCGCCGGTGGCGAGCGCCCACTTCGCGCCGCGGATCGCCGCCCCGACTTGCCCCCAGGTGAACAGCGCCTGATTGAGGGAGACCGACGCCGACCGCACGTCCTGCTGGAAGGCGATCAGCGC
>DAIDOU010000002.1 GCA_027458945.1 Acidobacteriota bacterium | reverse complement strand
GGTTTGCGTCGCCCGGGTAGGCCATTGCCCCATGCTACCGCCCGACGGGGAAGAAGGTCAACGCGCGCGCAGGCCGAGCGCCCGCCGCTTGCGGTAGAGGTGGGAGCGCTCGAGTCCGAGCAGCCGGGCCGCCTGCGACATATTGCCGCCGCACGCCGCCACGACCCGCTCCACGTAGCGGCGCTCGAACCGCTCGCGCGCCTCCCTGAGGGTGGTGAACCCGAGATCAGGCTCGGTGGGGGCTCCGCCGGAAGGAAGGTTGAGCGAGGCCGTGTCGATCTCGTCCCCGGCGACCATGATCATGAGGCGCTCGACCACGTTCTTCACCTCGCGCACGTTCCCCGGCCACGGGTACGCCTGCAACGCGGCCATCGCCTGCGGGCCGATGCGTTTCGGCCGGACGCCGATGCGGCGGGAGAACTCGCGCATGAACTCCTCGACGAGCAGCGGCACGTCCTCGCGGCGTTCGCCGAGGGGGGGAACGCGGACCGGGATGACGTTGAGCCGGAAGAGGAGGTCCTGGCGGAAGCGACCGGCGGCGATCTCGTCCTCGAGGTTCTTGTTGGTGGCGGCGATCACACGCACGTCCACCCGCACCTCGCGCGCGCCGCCCAGCCGCGTGAAGCTCGACTCCTGCAGCACGCGCAGCACCTTGGCCTGCGTCAGCAGGCTCATGTCGCCCACCTCGTCGAGAAAGAGGGTGCCGCCGTCCGCCAGCTCGAACTTCCCCCGCTTGTTCTCCACCGCCCCGGTGAACGCCCCCTTGAGGTGGCCGAACAGTTCGCTCTCGATCAGCTCGGCTGGGATAGCGGCGCAGTTCACCGCCACGAAAGGGTTCCCCGCCCGCCGCGAGATGCGGTGCAGCAACCGGGCCACGACCTCCTTCCCCGCCCCGTTCGGCCCCGAGATCAGCACCCGCGAGTCGGTGGGCGCGGCGAGCGCGATCTGACGCCGCAACTCGGCGACCGCAGCCGAGACCCCGGTGAGGACCGGCTCCTCGCCCTCGCGCTCCGCGGCCAGCCGCTCGGCGAGCCGGGCGCGGGCCAGCGCGTTGTCGACCGTCACCAGCACGCGCTCGAGCGCCAGCGGCTTGTCCATGAAGTCGATGGCGCCCTCGCGCAACGCGCTCACCACCTGCTCGGCGCTGGCGTGGCCGGAGATCATCACCACGGGCACCGTGTGGCCGGCGGCACGGATGCGTCGCAGCACCTCGAGCCCGTCCATCCCGGGAAGGGCCACGTCGAGCAGGACGAGGTCGTACAGCTCGCGTGCGGTCGCCGCCACGGCCTCCTCGCCCGACTCGACCGCCGTGACGGCGAAACCTTCGTCGCGCAGGATCCCGCCGAGTTGCTCGAGGATCCCGCGCTCGTCGTCGACGACGAGGATGTGGGCGTGGCTCACGCGCCACCCCCCGGAAGACGCACGACCGCGACGACCCCGGAGGGTCGGTTCGCCTCGAGGCGCACGGTGCCGCCGTGGTCGGTCACGATCCGCTGCACCATCGCGAGGCCGACGCCGGAACCTCTCCCCTTGGTCGAGTAGAACGGCTGGAACGGCAGCTCCGGGTCGTCCACCTCGAGCCCGGATCCCTGGTCGGCGACCGTCACTGTCACCTCGTCCCCTTCGTGGGCGACCGTGACCGTCACCGAGCCGCCCGCGGGCGAGGCCTCGACCGCGTTGTCGATGAGGTTGGTGAGCACCTGGCGGAACTGGTCCGGATCGAGCAGGAGTTCCAGCGCGCCGGAACGGTCCACCAACTCGACGCGCAGGCCATCGCGCACGCCCTGGTAGAGCGCCACGGCCTGAGCGGCGAGCGCGCCGATCCGTACCGGCCGACGCGCCAGCGGCGGCATCTTCGCGTAGCGCGAGAAGCTGTCCACCATCTCCTGCATCGCCTGCACGTGTTCGACGATCGCCCGGCTCCCCTGCATGACGACCTCGCCCAGGTCGGCGCGGCCGCGCTCCACGTGTCGCGCCATGCGCTCCGCGGCCAGCCGGATCGGCGTTAACGGGTTCTTGATCTGATGGGCGATGCGCCGCGCCACCTCGCTCCAGGCCGCCAAGCGCTGCGCCCGCTGCAGCTGCGTGAGGTCTTCGAGCGCGACCACCCAGCCCTCGGGTTGCTCCTCCCCACCCAGCGGCACGACCGCCATCTCGAGGTGTCGCGCCACCCCGCCCGGATACACGGTGAGCGACCCGCGCACCGGCCCCATCGCCCCCCGAATCGTCTCCGCGATGCGGCCCAGGCCGGCCGCCTCGAGCCGTTCCAGCGGCAGCGCGGCCGCGACCAGCTCCGGAACCCCAAGCATCGCCGCCGCGGCCGGGTTGCCGCGCACCGAACTCCGGGCCGCGTCGAGCGTCAGCACGCCGGTGCGCACCGCGCCGAGCACGGCGTCGAGCCGGCGCACGGCGGCGTTGAGCTCCTCGTCGCGCTGCCGCAGCCGCGCCACCATCGAGTTGAACGAGCCGACGAGCATCCCGACCTCGTCCTCGGCCGGCAGCGGCACCGGCTCCAGCGACTCGCCGCCGGCGATCCTCTGCGTCGTCGCCGCCAACGCGAGCAACGGCGCCGTGAACCGGCGCGAGAGGTACAGGCCGAGCCAGATCGCCGCGAAGGCCACGAGCAGCGCGAGGCCGCCGAACCCGAGGACGACCGTCGCTGTGATCGTCGGCCGCTCGATCTTCAGTCGCTCGTAGGCGGCGCCGCCGGCCGCCAGGCGAGCCTGCGCCTCGCCGAGCGCCTCGGGCAGCGCCTCGCCGACGAGAATGGCGGAGCCGTCCGGCAACAGCCGCCAGGCGCGCACCACGAGCGTCCTGCCGAAACGGTCGCTGCGGACGCCGTCGGCCTTGAACGCGCCGGCCGGCAACGGTGGCAGCTTCTGCAGGACGCGCTGGCGCGGGTCGGCGAACTCGACGACCGGGATCCCGTCACGGAGCAGGCCGGTGAGCTGATCGCCGAGCTCGGCGTGCAGGCGCTCGATCTCGGCGAGGCGCGCGCGCTCCGACCCGAGCCCCCGGATGTGCCCGGCGATCACGCCGGCGGCGCGCTCGACGCGGGCCTCGGCCTCGTCCCGCATCCCGTCGGCGATCTCGACCCCGGCCCGAGCCATGCGCTCGACCGGCGCGGAGAACCACGACTTGGCCGCACCCGAGAGCAACGCCGCGGAGAGCAGAAAGAGCAGCGAGGTCGGGACCAGGATCAGGCCGAGGTACGAGAGGAGCAGCTTGGTGCGGAAGCGGGAGCCGAGGATCCCGTAGTGGCGCTCGAGCGCCAGCTTGAGGAAGTTGCGCAGCAGGATGAAGAGCAGGATCGCGATCAGGGTCAGGTCGAACCACCACAGCAAGAACGTCAGCAGGCGGTTGGTCAGCTGCTCGGCCGGCAACCCGACCATGCGGGAGAAAAGCGCGAAGCCGCCGCCGACCAGCAGGAGCAGCCCGAGATAGACCGCGGCGAGGAACCGGTTCTGCCGCCGGTAGCGCTGCCAGCGCCGCCGCCACTCCCTCACGGCAACTCCGGCACCGAGACCTGCACCCAGTCGGTCCCGACCGTCGTCGGGATCACGAGCAGCTTGTAGCGGGTCAGGAACTCGGCGCGCACGAATAGGAGGAGGGGCTCCCGGCGCAGCGGGACCGCGATCTCGGACGGCGGCGGATGGGTCACCCAGCGCACCGCCTCCTCGAGGCTGCCAACCTCGCCGGAGGCGAGGATCTCCCCGTCGAGTTCGGCTACCAGCGAGAAGACGCCGGTGACCGGGTCGCGTTGCGCCTTGACGACCAACTCGTGGCCGGCGACGCGCTGATCCCAGAGCCAGTGACGATTGCGGTACAGGCGCAGGCGATAGGTGATGCTGACCGGCGCCCCCGCCGCCAGCGCCTCGGTCCACTCGGCGGGCAGCGTACGCTGTACCACGACCTGGACCGCCAGCCGGCCGGGGGCGGGCGTGAGCGTCAGCTCGAGTTCCGGGGCCGCGGCCGCAGCCAGCAGGATCGCAGCCAGCACCATGGTGTGGCAATCCTACCACACCAGCCTGGGAGAGCCCCGCGGAGCCGGCCGGCGGCCGGGCCGGCGTCAACCGGCGATTTCGGCCTCGAACTCCCTCTCGCCGGAGTAGGGATGCACGGAGAGCGCGGCCAGCCGATCGGGCTCGACCAGCTCCCACGCCTCCGGGTTGGCGAGCAACTCGTTCAGCGCCGCCACGTGCAGGGCATGGCCGGCCTTGTGCGCGACCACTCGGGCCCGCAGTGGATACTCGAGCAGCGCCAGATCGCCGATCAGGTCGAGCACCTTGTGGCGCACGAACTCGTCGGGGAAGCGCAGCTCGCCGGAGAGGACGCGCCCGCGATCCACCACGATGCAGTTGTCGAGCGAGCCTCCGAGCCCGAGCCCGCGCTGCCGCAGTGCCGGCACCTCGTCGAGGAACCCGAAGGTGCGCGCCGGCGCCAACTCCGCGGCGAACCGCTGCGGCGTGATCGCCCCGGTGAAGCGCTGCCGGCCGACGGCGGGAGCGTCATAACTGACCAGATAGTCGATCGCCAGCTCGTCGGCCGGGCGAAGCTCGATCCAGCGCTCCCCGTCCCCTACCCGCACGGCGCGCCGGACCCGCATCTCCGGCAGGGTGACGTTCTGCTCGTCGAACCCGGCGCGCCGCAACAGCTCCACGAACGGCAACGCCGAGCCGTCCAGGATCGGCACCTCGGCACCGGAGAGGTCGACGAAGAGGTTGGTGACGCCGGTCCCGAGAACCGCCGCCAAAAGGTGCTCCACGGTCCGTGCCTCAGCACCCCGCAGGCGCAACGTCGTCGCGTACGCCAGGTCGCGAGCGTTCTCGGCGCGAGCCGGGATCGAGATCCCGATGTCGTTTCGCACGAAGACGATGCCGGTCCCGGGCGGGGCGGGGCGCAGGCGCAACGCCACCTGTTCGCCGCCGTGGATCCCGACGCCCGTGGCGCTCGCGGTTCGAAGGATCGTCCTCTGCCAGGCCATCGCTCGCCTCCGGGTCCATCTTAGCGAGGAGCGTGCCAGGCTCCGGCCATGCCCCGAGTGCGGACCTGTGGCGCCTCCGCCGCGATGTGTGGCTCAACGACCACACGCCACGGTGTTAGACTTCGACCCGGGAGCCGTCATGCTGCCGTCGTGGGACCACGAGCGCGAACAGCGCGCCAAGGAGATTCTGTACCGTTGCCTGGAGGAGCTGCAGGCGACGAAGGCGGCGCTGTACCTCGAGAGCGGCGACGGCGCGTTCGAGCTCGCCACCAGCTACGGGTTCGGGCGCCGGGATGAGCTGGCGCCGACGCTGCCGCTCGGCCACCCCCTCTGCGACTGGACCCGGCGCCATCGCACCGCTCCCGCGTACGTCAACGCCCTCGACGAGGCCCCGCCGTTGCAGTCGCTGCTCGAAGGCGCCGGCACGTCGCGCCTCCTGACGATCCCGATCACGGCCGCGGAACGCCTCGTCGGGATCGTCGACGTGCGCGACAAGTCGCGGCGGCTGCCGTTTACCCCCGATGATCTGCCCGCGGCCCGGGCCATCGGGCACGCGTTCGAATCGTTCCTGGCCGACCCCGCCGGCCAGCCGAACTCCGCTCCCGCTCCTGCTCCTGCTCCCGCTCCCGTCCCGCCTGCCTCTCCGGCGCTCGCCCCAACGCTCACCCCGGTGCGAGGGCACGACGCCGGCGCCCACCTCCACGCCGGGATGGTCGAGGACGTGACCGCGGTGGTGCGGTCGCTGGCCGCTCTCCCAGAGGTTGCCGCGGCGGTCCTCACGCTCACCGACGGCGGGAGTGCCCGCGCCCTCGCGCTGCAGTCCGTGGCGCTCGACCCGCAACGCCGGGAAGCCGTCGCGGCGCACCAGGCGAGCGCGTTCCTGTCGGCGGGCGTGAAGGCGCCGGCTCCAGGGCTGTGGGGCTGGGACGAGCGCGAGAGCGGGGGAAGCCAGGCGCGGGCCGAGGAGATCAGGACTGCGGTGCTGCTGGCCGGCCCACCGCTGTGGGTCGCACTCTCGGTCGTGACGCCGGCCGGCGGCGCATCCGTCGATGCCGTGTTCGCGGCGGCGGGCCACGCCCTCGACCTGGCCCGCTCGCTGCGCGACTACCGCCGGGCCGCCCGTAACCTCGCGCGCGTCCTCCTCGAGCCGGGTGAGGCGTCGTTCCCGCACCTGCGGCAGCACTCGCAGTCCACGTCGGAGATCGCGCAGAAGATGGCGGCCGCCCTCGGCCTTACCGAGCAGCAGGAAGAGCTGATCACGGTGGCTGCGTACCTGCACGACGTCGGCATGCGGGAACTCGACTACGCCCGCGCCTACCGGCTCGAGCGCCCCGGTGATGCCGAGCAACGCCTCTACCGCCGCCACCCGGTGCTCGGCGCCCGCATCGTGGAGGCGGCCGAGTTTCCCGGCGACCTCGCCGGGGCGATCCGCCACCACCATGAGCGTTGGGACGGCAGCGGCTATCCGGAGCGCCTCGGCGGGCGCACGATCCCGCTCGCCAGCCGCATCATCCACCTGGCCGAGGTGTACGACGTGTTCACCTCGCCGTCGTCATACCGCCGTTCGATGTCGCGCGACGCCGCGCTCGACCTCATCCGCGCCGAGGCCGGCCGCCAGTTCGACCGCGAACTCGTCCCGGTCCTGGGCGAGGCCGTCCGCGCATGAAGGTGCTGGCTTCGAACCGCAAGGCCCGCTTCGAGTACGAGATCCTCGAGCACATCACCGCCGGGATCGTGCTCACCGGCAGCGAGGTCAAATCGGTCCGCGAGAGCCACGCCAAGATCCAGGAGGGATGGGTCGCGTTCGAGGCCGGGGAGGCGTTTCTCGCGGGCGTTCACGTCGCGCCGTACGAGAACGCCGGCTACGCGACCCACGACCCGACGCGGCGGCGCAAGCTGCTGCTCGCCAAGCGCGAGATCGTCCGCCTCGCCAGCAAGGTGGCCGAGAAGGGCCTCACGGTCGTGCCGCTGGCGATCGGC
>DAIDOU010000001.1 GCA_027458945.1 Acidobacteriota bacterium | reverse complement strand
TCGAGCTCGGCGGCGAGCGCCGCCAGCGTGGCGCGCAGCTTGGCGTAGTCGAGCGGCTTGGTGAGGAAGTCGCGGGCGCCGAGCTTCATCGCCTCGACCGCCTCGTCGATGCTGCCGTAGGCCGTGATGAGGATGACGGGGCGGTCGCTGCCGCCGGCTTTCAGCGCCTGCAGCAACTCGAGCCCGCCGAGGCCGGGGAGCTGAACGTCCGAGATGACCGCGTCGGGGCGCTCGCGCTCCGCCGTCGCGCGCGCCTCGGCGCCATCGCCGGCGAGGAGGACGCGGTGACCCCACTCGGTCAGGCGCATCTCGAGCACCTCGCGCATAGCGGCCTCGTCGTCGACTACGAGGAGCGTCAGCGTCTGTTCGGCCATCGCCGCCCCCATCCCGTCACCGGGAAAAATTCCCGGCCGCTCGATTACTGTAGCGCAACCCTAGGCGTTTCCGCACGATCGCACCGGTCTGACGGCGCGGCCGGTGGCGTGGGCGGGGTCGGGACCCGCCCCGGGCCGGCGCGGCCGGGAAATCTTCCCGGCTCGGACCCCCGGCGGTCTCGCGGCGCGAACCGGAGGGTGATCGATATCGTTTTTGAAGACAATAACTTGAGAATGCGAGTGCGATTGGCACGGGACTCGCAGTGATCGTGGTCGGATCGGGGCGATGACCTCGACAGGGAGGAAACGATGAGAACGCAGACGATGGCCGTGCTGGTGACCGGGGTGGCGCTGGCGCTCGGGGCGTCCGGGTGCGCGACGAAGACGTACGTCCAGGACCAGGTGGGGCAGGCGACGAAGGCGAGCGACGCCAAGATCGGCGAGGTACAGAAGCAGGTCGAGGCGACGCAGAACGACGTCGCGACGCTGAAGACGTCGGACAGCGAGCAGAACACCAAGATCGCCCAGCTCTCCGATACCGCGCGCGACGCGCTGGCGCGTGCCCAGGAGGCGGGCAAGCTCGCCAAGGGCAAGTTCCTCTACGAGGTCACGCTCACCGACGATGCGGTCAAGTTCGGCCTCAACCGCAGCGAGCTTTCGCCCGAGGCGAAGGCTGCGCTCGACGCGTTCGCCGACAAGATCGCCAAGGAGAACAAGAACGTCTACATCGAGATCCAGGGCCACACCGACAACATCGGATCGGCGGCGTACAACCTCAAGCTCGGCCAGGCGCGTGCCGAGACCGTGATGCGGTACCTGAACATGCAGCACGGCTTCCCGCTGCACCGCATGAACGTGATCTCCTACGGCGACAGCAAGCCGATCGCCGACAACAAGACCAAGGCCGGGCGCGCGCAGAACCGCAGAGTGGCGCTCGTCGTCCTCCAGTAGCCGGGGCCGTCCCGGTCGTCCAACGCTGAACCGCCAGGGCCCCCGGCGCTCGCCGGGGGCCCTCGGTGTGAACGGCGGCCGCGCAGGGAGCTACGGCTTCGCCGGCGCCGGGGTGAGGTAGCGCTGGTTGAACTCCTCGCGCTGCTTCGCCCGCGCCGCCTTCTCCTCCGGCGTCATGCGGCCGATGAACCAGCGGTGGTTGTCGCTCGCCAGGGTGGTGTCGATCAGCGCGCCGACCTTGTGCGCCGCCACCGCCTTGGCGCCGCCGGCGGCGATCCCCTGCGCCACCAGCGCCTGCGCCTCGGGGATGAAGCCGGAGTAGAACGCCTTGGCCACCTCGTACAGCCCGTGCCAGTGCGTGTAGTCGGGACCCTGCATCGCGGCGCCGTGGCGCGCCCGCCGGCCCTCGTGGTGCCAGAGCTCGAACCACGTCCAGTCGATCTTCTGCGCGAACGGCACGTCGCCGGCGAGACCGCCCTGCTTGAGCGCGTCGAAGATCGCCTTGCCGGGCTTGCCGAACTTGTCGTTGTACAGCTCCACCAGACCGTCGTACTGCGTGTAGAAGTTGTCGGCGAACGCGGGCGAGTGGCACGCCGAACAGACGTCCTTCATCGCCGCGCGCCGCTTCGCCCACGGCGTCGGGTTGGGCAGGCCGAGGCGGGCGTCGGCGACGTCGGTGCGGATCGAGATCTCCGGGCGGTTGTTCCACGAGATGCGGTCGCCGACGTTGTGGGTCACGCCCTCGTCCGCGGTCGCGCTCATGTGGCAGGTGGCGCAGGTCGGGCCGACGCTGTAGTCCTCGCCGACGACCCACTTCGGACGGTCGATGCCGATCGTGCCGGCGTTGGCCGCGTACGAGATCCCGTGCTTGGACTCCTCGTAGATCTCCTTCTGCGGGTGGTCGGGGCCGAGGTGGCACTTGCCGCACGTTTCGGGGGTGCGCGCCTGCGCCGCGGAGAACGTGTGGCGCTGGTGGCACGCGGAGCACGAGCCGCGCGAGCCGTCGAGGTTGATGCGCCCGATGCCGGTGTTCGGCCAGGTGTCCGGCGTGGGGCGGCCGTCGTTGCCGACCTTCACCGCCGACCCGTGGCACTGCTGGCAGCCGCTCACCAGCAGCGCCGAGCCGCCGTAGAAGGCGGTGTTGCCCTCGACCACCTCGGCGAGCGTGTTGTCGAGCGAGCCGAGGATCTCGGCCGCCTTGGCGTGGCGGCTGGCCTGGAACTCGGCCGACTCGCGCTCGTGGCAGCGGGCGCACTCGGCCGGCGTCACGATCGTGTGGATCGTGTAGCCGTTGTGCTCGTAGGCTCCGGGGGTGCCGGCCTTGGCGCCGTGGCACTCGAAGCAGCCGACGTGACCGCGGAAGTGCTTGGAGTCGCCCCACTGCGCGACGATCGCCGGCGTCTGCTGGCGGTGGCACTCGTTGCACGCGGCGCTCTCATCCGAGAGCTTGGGGTAGAAGACCGGTCCGGCGTGGCCTGCGGCCGCGACGAGAACGGCGGCGGCTACGGCCGCCAGGAACGGAACGGTGGGGGGGGTGGACTGGCGCATCGCTTCGCCTCCAAAGCCCGGTGAGCGCCCGGCCGCGGGCCGGGGACCCACCCGGCGCTAGCTCCGATTCCGTACCGGTAAGTCTACCGCCGCCACAGCGGCCGGCCGCGCGGGCGTGGGGCGCGCGCCCGGAGTCTCGCCCGCGAGCGGTCCGCCACCGAGGATGTCGCCGCGGACGCCGACGACGACCGCGCGCACCGGCACCTTGCGCGCCGCGCGCGCGCTGGCGGCGGCCGCGAGACGGACGAGGCCGCCGCAGCACGGGACCTCCATCACCATCACCGTGAGGGAGGCGATCTTCGCCTCGTCGATCATGGCGACGATCTTGTCGAGGTAGGCCTCCTGGCGGACATCGAGCTTGGGGCAGGCGATCGCGAGCGAACGCCCGGCGAGATATCGGCTGTGGAAGTCGCCGATGGCGTAGGCGACGCAGTCGGCCGCCAGCAGCACGTCGGCGCCGCGGTAGCACGGCGCGGTCGGCGCCACGAGGTGGAGCTGCACCGGCCAGTGGCGCAGCGCCGGGGGTGTGACGCCGCCCGGCTCGGCCGCGGCCGGCCGGTCGAAGCTGGCCGCGCGCGAACCCGGGCATGCGGAAGCGCCGGCCGGCGCCACCGGGGCGGCGGGCCGAGCGGTTTCCCGCCGGGGCGAGGCGAGGCCGAACGGCGCCGCCGCGGAGCGCGCGACGGTGATCGCTCCCTGCGGGCAGTGGCCGAGGCAGGCGCCCAAGCCGTCGCAATGCGACTCGCTCACCAGGCGGGCCTTGCCGTCCACGAGCGCGATCGCGCCCTCGGCGCACGCCGCCACGCAAAGGCCGCACCCGTCGCACACGGCCTCGTCGATCCGGATCACGTCCCTCATCGCCATTGCGGGCTTCCCCCAGCTCGTCCGTGTCAGACCGTACCGCCGCCGTCCGGCGCCCGCCTTGACCTCGGTCAAGCGCGGCCGCTCAGCCGCGGGTGGCGGCGAGCGCGGCGGCGAGAGCTTCCGGGGTGTTGCAGTTGGCGGTGACGCCCGCGTCCTCGACCGCGACCTCGGTCGCGCCGACCGCGTGCAGCACCTCGCGCAGTGTCGGGCCGGCGAACGCGCCGCCGACGATCCCGGCCGCGACCGCGCGGCCGAGCGCCACCGGGTGCCCGTGCTTGCCGCGGAACGAGGGGATCGCCGCGTCGCCGGCGGCCGCAGCGAGCGCCCGCACGCTGGACGCCTGCACCAGAGGATGGTCCACCGGCAGCACGATCACGGTGTCCCAGTCGGGGACGGCGAGCAGCGCGCCGAGCCCGGCCCGCAGCGACTCGAACATCGGCCAACCCGGCGCGGCGAGCGGAACGGGGAGGACCCCGGCCGGCAGCTCACCGCCGGCCCCGGGGGGCAGCGTGGCCGCGATCGGGTCCGCACCCCCGGCGGCGAGCGCGGCGGCGCACGAGGCCAGGAACGTGCGCCCGTCGGGGAGGCGCGCAAACGCCTTCGGTTCGCCGAAGCGGGTTCCCGCTCCGCCGGCGAGGATCACGCCCGCGACGCGCGCCGCCACGGTTCGGGCACCTCCCCGACGCGGTCGAGGCGGATGAGCTCCGCCACGATCGCCACCGCGATCTCCTCCGGCGTCACCGCGCCGAGGTCGAGCCCCACCGGGCAGCGCAGGGCGGCGACGCGCTCGGGGGCGACGCCGGCCGCCGCGGCGGTGCGGCGGATCGCGGCCGCCTTGGTGTGCGAGCCGAGCACGCCGACGCTCGCGAACGGGCGCGCCAGCGCGCTCGCCGCCCAGCGGCCGTCGGCGCCGGCGTCGCCGGTCGCGACGACGACGTGGGTGCGCTCCGGCCCCTCCCACGCCTCGAGGAACGTCGGATCGGCGGCCGCGACGCACTCGACCGGCAGCGCGTCCGCGGGCTGCGCCGGCCGCTCCGGCGCGGCGAGCGTGACGCGGTAGCCGGAGCGCGCCGCGGCGCGCGCCAGCGCCGCGCCGACGTGACCGGCGCCGACGACGAACAGGCGGCGCGGCGGCCCGAACGTCTCCAGCATCAGCGTCACCACGCCGCCGCAGTTGGTCGCGATCTCGAGCGTGCGCGCCTGGTCGTGCCCGGCGAGCATCTCGGCGGCGTTGGCGAGCGCCGCCGCCTCGACCTCACCGCCGCCCACGGTGCCGAGACGGAGACCGCGCGCCGAAACCAGGAGCCGCGTCCCGGCCTTGCGCGGCGCCGACCCGGCGACCCCGGCCACGGTGGCCAGGACGCAGGTGTCGCCCTCGTCAACGGCTTGCAGGAGCCGCCGCAGAACGTGCATCCTCGTTCTCCTCCTCCGCCACCCAGGCGAACGGGTGGGCGTCGCCGAGGGCGGCCACCACGGTCGGCGGGGTGAGCGGCAGCGTGTCGATCTCGACGCCGAGCGCCGCGACGACCGCGTTGCGCACGGCCGCGGCCGCGGGGATCAGCGACGGCTCGCCGATCCCCTTGGCGCCGAAAGGTCCGCCGGACGGCGCGCCCTCGAGGACCGCGATCGTGACCTTGGGTGCGTCGGCGGCGGTCGGGATCAGGTAGTCGGTGAACGACGGGTTGGCGAGGCGGCCGCGCTCGAGGGCGAGGCGCTCGGTGGTGCCCCAGCCGACGCCCTGCACCACGCCGCCCTCGATCTGACCCTCGAGCGCGCCGCGGTGGATGACCCGCCCGACGTCGTGCGCCGCGGCGACCTCCGCGACGCGGATGAGGCCGAGCTCGGCGTCGACGTGCACCTTCGCGACGTGGCAGGCGACGGCGTACGACTCGTACGGTGCGCCGAGACCGGACTCGGCGTCGAAGCGGCGCGGCCGGCTGCGATACCAACCGGTGGCGGCCGCCTCGATGCGCCGCGCCGCCATCTCCGCCGCCACCGCGGCCACCTCGACCGAGCGGCCCGGCTCGCCGGCGATCGCGGCGCGTCCGTTCGCCAGCACGACCTGGTCGGGCCGACAGCCGAGCAGCTCGGCGGCGACCGGGTCGAGGCGGGCGCGCAGGCGCCGCACGGCGTCGAGGATCGCCATCCCCGAGGCGTGCGCGCCGCGCGACGCCACCGTCGGCCCGGAGTCGGCGACGGTCGTGGTGTCGGGCTGCCACACCTGCACGACCGCCGGGTCGACGCCGAGCGCCTGGGCGGCGATCGTCTGGCACGCGGTGAGGTTTCCCTGGCCGATCTCGGTGAGGCCGACGCGCACCACGACCGAACCATCGGCCTGCACGATGACCACCGCCGAGGAGCGGTCGAGGTGCTGCCCGCCGTGGTGCAGGTTGCAGCCGTACAGCGCCAAGCCGATCCCGAGTCCCTCGCGCTCCGGCCCGGCCGCCCGCTCGCGGGCGTGGAACTCGTCCCACCCCGCGAGCTCGGCGGCGCGGTCGAGGCAGGCGCGCGCCAGCACCGGCCGCGGCAGCAACTGCCCCGTGCAGGTGCGGCGGCGGCGGTCGTCGAGCACGTTGCGGCGGCGGAACTCGAGTGGGTCGAGGCCGACCGCCCGCGCCAACCGGTCGATCGTGGCCTCGGCCGCCCACGTCACCTGCGGCGCCCCGAAGCCGCGGAAGGCGCCGCCGAACAGGTTGTCGGTGTAGGCGACGCGGGTGGTCACGAGCACGTTGGGGACGTGGTACGGGCCGATCGCGGAGACGTTGGCGCGCTCGCCGACCACCGTCGAGATGCCGGCGTACGCCCCGGCGTCGAGCACCGTGTCGACCTCGGCGAAGCGCAGGCGGCCGTCGCGGCTCGCGCCCCAGCGGTGGCGGATGACCATCGCGTGCCGCTTCGTCGAGCCCTGCATGTCGAGCTCGCGCGGCAGCACGAAGCGCACCGGCCGTCCGGTGGCGAAGGCGAGGACGGCGGCGCACGCCGCCGGCTCGGAGGGGTAGTCCTCCTTGCCGCCGAAGCCGCCGCCGGTCGGCGCCTGCTCGACGCGCACGGCGGCGAGCGGCAGGCCGAGCACGCGCGCGACGGCCTGCTGCACGTAGAACGGGCACTGGCACGAGGCGACGATCGTGATCCGCGTCCGCCCCTCGGGGATCGCGAGGCACCCCTGCGGCTCGAGGTAGGCGTGCTCCTGACCGCCGACGTGGTAGACGGCCTCGACGACCACGTCCGCCCGCGCCCGGCGGGTGTCGCCGCGCGCCACCCGGAACGCCTTGACGAGGTTGCCGCCGTCGTGCACGCGCGCGGCGCCGGCCGCCAGCGCCGCGACCGGGTCGTGCACGGCCGGCAGCGGCTCGAGCGTCGCCTCGACGAGAGCGGCCGCGCGCCAGGCCGCCTCGGGCGAGCGCGCCGCGACGACGGCGAGCCGGTCCCCGACCATGCGGACGCGGTCGGCGACCAGCAACGGCTGGTCGGGGAAGATCACGCCGACGAGGTTGGCACCGGGGATGTCGGCGGCCGTGAGCACGGCCACGACACCGGCGACGGCGCGCGCCGCCGCGGTGTCGAGCGCGACGAGGCGCGCCGCAGCGGTCGGGGACACGGCCGCGGCCGCGTGCAGCATCCCGGGGAGGGCGAGGTCGGCGACGTACCTGGTGGAGCCGGCGACCTTGGCACGCGCGTCGGGACGCTCGTGGCAGCCGCCGAGAGGACCGTGGTCCGTGGTCCGTGGACCGTGGTCCGATCTCACGGCCTTGCGACGCGCGCCGCTGTCACGCCGGGGCATCGGTCGTCCCCTCCGCGGCGTCGTCGAGCGCCGCGAGGATCTTGGCGTAGCCGGTGCAGCGGCAGAGGTTGCCGGCCAGCAGCCGGACGCGTTCGGCGCCGGTCGCGCCGCGGGCGAGCGCCGCGGCGCCGGTCACGGCGACCCCCGGCGTGCAGAAGCCGCACTGGACGCCGCCGCGGGCCACCAGCGCCTCCTGGAACGGGTGCAGCGCGCCGCTTCCCAGGCCCTCCACCGTCACCACCTCGCGGCCGTCGGCGGAGGCCGCGAGCACCAGGCACGAGGTCACCGGCACGCCGTCGAGGAGCACGGTGCAGGCGCCGCACTCGCCCGCGCCGCACCCCTCCTTGGTGCCGGTCAGGCCGGCGTCGTCGCGCAACAGGTCGAGCAGGCGCCGCCCCGGCGGCACCTCGAAGCGGCGCCGTTCGCCGTTGAGGATCAGCGTTACCGTGACCCGGTCAACCACGCTCGACCTCGCGCAGGAAGCGGTCGAGCAGCACGGCCACCGCGATCCGGCGGTAGCGGGCCGGGGCGCGCACGTCGTCGATCGGCGCGATGTCCCGCTGCACGGCGCGGACCGCGTCCCGCCGCGCCGCCGCGTCGGGCCGCCGTCCGCACAGGGCGCGCTCGGCGGCGGTCGCGCGCACCGGCGTCGGCGCCACCGAACCGAGCGCAATGCGGACCTGCTCGAGCGCGCCGTCACGGCCGACCACCGCCCGGCCCGCGAGGCTCGCCACCGAGATGACCTGCTCCCGGCGCGGCCCCACCTTGACGAAGCGCTCGACGACGCGGCGGCCCGCGGGCGGCTCGGCGAGCGGGAGGCGGACCGCCGCAATCAGCTCGCCCTGCCGAAGCGCGGTGCGCCCGGGGCCGAGGAAGAACTCCGCGATCGGGACGCGCCGCCGGCCGCCGGGCGCGACCACGATGACGCCGGCGCCGGCGATGAGCAGCGGCCCGGCGGTGTCGGCGGCGGGCGAGCCGTTGGCGAGGTTGCCGCCGAGCGTGGCGCGGCACTGGATCGGCCAGCCGCCGACCTGTCCGGCGGCGCTCGCGAGCGCCGGGAACCAGCCGCGGATCGCCGCGTCGCCGGCGATCGCGTCCATCGTCGTCGCGGCGCCGATCTCCACCGCGTCGCCGTCGCGCCGCACGCCGCCGAGCCCGAGGCGGCCGAGGTCGACGAGGCAGGCGGCGTGCCGCCGCCCGTCGCGCAGCTGCACCATCAAGTCGGTGCCGCCGGCGATCGGGCGGGCGTCGGCTCGCGCCAGCGTGGCCAGCGCCTCAGCGATGGTGGCGGGCCGCACCACCTCTTGGATCGCGACGTCCATGCCTAGTCGACCTCCCCGCCACACTCGGCCGGCCCGCGTCGCAACGCCCTCCGGGCCTGGCTCTTCCGTAGGCGGCATAGTAGGCCGCGGGGCCCCCGTTTCCAAGCTCACGCGGCTCCGACGAGGCACGGCGAGCGGGGAACGAGGTACGCTCTTGTCAGTCCGCGGCCGGCGGGCGGGGAGGGAGTCATGAGGCGGAGCGTGGCGCTGATGGTCGTCCTCGGCATCGCGGCGGCGGCCGCGGCCGAGAGCCTGCGGCGGACGCCGGTGGTGCAGGTCGTGCAGCGGGTACGCGGCGCGGTGGTCAACCTGAACGCGCGCCAGGTGGTGACCGTACGGCCGCGGTCGATCTTCGGCGACCTGTTTCCCGAGTTCGGCGCCGGCGGACCGCAGGTCTACACCTCGCAGTCGCTGGGCAGCGGCGTGCTGATCTCCCCCGACGGCCTGATCGTCACCAACGAGCACGTCATCGAGGGCGCCGCCGAGATCAAGGTCCGCTTCGTCGACGGCAAGAGCGAGGAAGCCGAGGTGATCGGCTCGGACGCCGACTCCGACCTGGCGATCCTGCGCGTGCGCTCGCGCGGGCGCCCGTACCTGCCGCTCGCGGACCAGGACGACTCGATGATCGGCGAGACGATGATCGCGATCGGCAACCCGCTCGGCCTCGAGAACACCGTGACCGTGGGGGTGCTCTCCGCCCGCGACCGGACCGTGACCTCGCCCGACACGCACCGGGTGTACACCGACTTCCTCCAGACCGACGCCTCGATCAACCCTGGCAACTCCGGCGGCGCGCTCGTCGATCTCGACGGGCGGCTGGTCGGGATCAACACCGCGATCATCGGCGACGCGCAGGGGATCGGCTTCGCGATCCCGGCCAAGCGGGTGCGCCGCGTCGTGGACGACCTCCTGCGCTACGGGCACGTGCAGGCGGCGTGGCTCGGCATGTTCGTCGCCAACCGCGACGAACGCGGCGGCGGACGGCGCGGCGAGGCCGCCGGCGTCGAGGTGACGGACGTCTTTCCCGCCTCGCCCGCCGGAGAGGCGGGCGTGCGTCGCGGCGACGTCCTGCTCGCCGGCAACGGCCGGGCGATCGCCGGGCGGGACGACTACACGACGCTGCTCGCGCAGCTCGCCCCCGGCAACCAGGCGACGTTCGAGCTCGCGGGGCGCGGCGGCCCGCGCGCGGTGACGATGCGGGCCACCCGGCCGCCCAGCGACCTCGGCGAGCAGGTGCTGCAGCGCTTCGTCGGCGTCGAGCTCGCCGAGCGCGGCGGACGGGTGGTGATCAGCCGCGTCGCGAGTGGCAGCCGGGCCGACGAAGCCGGCCTCGCCCGCGGTGACGTCGTGCTCCAGGTCAACGGCCAACGGGTCGCCAGCGTCGCGGAGATCGACCGCATCGTGGCGCGCCAGTACGCGCGCTCGTCGCTGCTGCTGGTCATCCAGCGCGGGGCGTTCGCGTATCAGCTGCCGTTTCCGATGTCATCCAATCCGGCCTAGGCTATACTCGGCGGCGTGACGGAGCGCACCGCCGGCGTCGTGACCGCGGTCTTCGGCCCGCTCGTGCGGGTGCAGGTGGGTGAGACCGCGCTGGTGGTGTCGTTCCGGCGCACGCTGCGTTGGGCCGAAGGGATCGTCGACCGCCGGCTGGTCGTCGGCGACCGAGTCGCGCTCGAGGGGAAACCCCCCGACCTGGTGGTAACGGCCGTCGAGCCGCGGCGCACCACGCTCACCCGCCGCTCCCCGGGCGAGCGGCGCTCGCGGGTCATCGCCGCCAACGTGGACCAGGCCGTGATCGTGATGGCGGCCGCCTCCCCCGAGCCGAACCCGCGCCTGCTCGACCGCTTCCTGGTCGCGTGCCACCACGCCGCCATCGAGCCGGTGATCTGCATCAACAAGGTCGATCAGGGCACCGCCGGGATCGACGCCTGGATCGGAGACTACCAGGACGCCGGCTACGAGCTGCTGCTCGCCTCGGCGCGAACCTCACGCGGCGTCGGCTGCCTCACGCGCCGGGTCGTCGGCCGGACGACGCTGTTCTGCGGCCCGTCGGGCGTCGGGAAATCCGCCCTTCTCAACGCGATCCACCCCGGCTACCGCTTGCGCGAGAACTCGATCTCGGAGGCCACCGGGAAGGGCCGCCACACCACCACCACCGCGCAGCTCTTGCCGCTTCCCGGGTCGGGGTTCGTCGTCGACACCCCCGGCGTTCGCGAGTTCGGCTTCTGGGACCTCGCCCCGTCCGAGCTGCAGGCGCACTTCCCCGAGATCGCGCGCACTGCGGCTGGCTGCGCTTTCGCCGACTGCACGCACGACCACGAGGCCGAGTGCGCCGTACGGAACGCGGTGCAGGCCGGGACGCTCTCGGCGCGCCGTTACAGCTCCTTCCTCAAGCTCCGGCAGGAGCTTGCCGCCACGGCTGGCTAGGAGCCTGTCGCGCATAGCGACGGGAGCGAGGGTCGCGATGGCGCCCGCTGGCAAGGCGGACAAGCGAGATGCCCGCAGACGTAGCTGCAGCCTACGTCGAGGAGATTTCGCGCCGGCCAACGCGGCCAGCGGGATGCCAGCGCGAGCCGCAGCCGGAGTCTATGCGCGACAGGTTCCTAGCGCTCCATGCTCCTGATCTTGAAGATCAGCGTGACCATCGCGAGGGCGATCACCGCGAGCGAGATGAACAGGCCGGTGCGGCGGAAGCGGATCTCACGCTCGGCGGCCGCGGCGTCCCTGTCGGCGGCGACGGTGTCCGCGATGGCGGCCGCGGTCTGCTTCTCCACCCGCGCCGGAGTCACCGTGTGGATCTCGACCGTGGCCATGATGTACGCCTGTTGCGCGTCCTGCAGCTTGACTTCGGCCGCATCCATCAGCATCCCGGCCCGCTTCACCCGCGCGACGCGCGCGCCCACCGTGGCTTCGGCCGCGACCGCGTTGGCGAGCGCACCGGAGAGCGCGCCGGCCGCGGTGGCACCGGCATCGCCGGCGCTGTGGCAGGCGGCGCACACCTGCTTGTCGGCGACGCCGATCCACGAGTCCTGCGGATGGACGATCGCGTGGTTGCTGTGGCACGCCTCGCACGCCGGCTGGTCGATCGCGGCGAAGGCATCCTTGTGCGGCGACTGGTCGAACCGCTCGAGCTGAATAACGTGGCAGGTGCCGCACACGTTGGCGACCGAGGAGACGCCCGGCGGGGTGGCACCGTGGGCGCCGTGGCACGACTTGCAGGTCGGCGCCGAGAGGTCGTTCTTCTGCGTCAGCGCCGCGTAGTGAACCGACTTCTCGTACTCCGCGACCTCGTTGCCCTTGATCCCGTACTTGTTCATCAGCGCCACGTCGGCGTGGCAGCGGGCGCAAGTCGCGACGATGCGGGTCGGGTACACGGGTGAGCGGGCGTCCGACGGCGGCCGGACGCCGTGGGCGCCGTGGCACGAGGAGCAGACGGCGACGTCGGTTGAGCCCTTGGCAAGGGCGAGGCCGTGCTTTGAGGTGCGGTACTGGGAGAGCTGGTCGGTCGGGATGTTGGGCGCGTAGCGCAGCATGTAGGCCGCGTTCGAATGGCACGAGCCGCACAGCTCGGGGATCGCGCGCGGGGCGGGCACGCCGACGAACCCCTTGCGCGGGTCCATCGCGGCAGCGCGGTCGGCCGCGGCAGGGTCGCCGCCGTGACAGCCGGCGCAAGTGATCCCCTGCGTCAGGTGGATGTCGCTCTTCGCCAACTCGGCCGGCTTGCGCAGGCGCTCGTCGGTGAGCGTGGCGTGACACGACAGGCATGTGTCGGCGGTGGCCCCCGCCGGCGCGGCGGGCGCGGCGTGGGCGGCCGGCGCCGCGGCGCGCGCCGCGGTGGCCAGGCCGATCGCAAGGGTGGCGACAGCGGTCGAGCATCTCATTTGAACACCCCCGCGAACGAGGCGAACGTGAAGCCGACGATGTACGCGAGCACCAGCCAGCCGAGCACGAAGAACGTACGGCCGCGGCCGCCCCCCGGGCGGCCACGGTCGAGGATCGGCACGAGGAACCAGACCAGACCGCCGGCCGCGAACGCGCCGAGGCCGATCAGCTCGCCCTCGATCCCGAATATGTGCGCGGGCAGCAGCTTGAGCGTCTCGAACACGAAGAGGAAGTACCACTCCGGCTTGATCCCGGCCGGGGCGCTGCCGAACGGATCGGCCTTGGTGCCGAGGTCCCACGGGAAGAACGCCGCCAGTGCCGCGAGCGCCGCGAGGCCGAGCAGCCAGACCACGCCCTCGCGCATCATGAAGTTGGGCACGAACCGGATCGGCTTGCGCCGTTTCGACTCCTGCTCGAGCGAGGCGGGGACGTGCATCCCCTGGCGCTGGATCAGCGCGAGGTGGAAGCCGAGCAGGAGGGACGTGAGCATCGGCAGCACCGCGACGTGGAAGCCGAAGAACCTCGTGAGCGTCGCGCCCGTTACCTCGCTGCCGCCGCGCAGGAACTTGAGCAGCCACGCTCCCGCGAACGGCACCTTGCTCACCATGTCGGTCCCCACCTGGGTGGCGAAGAACGACAGCGTGTTCCACGGCAGCAGGTAACCGGAGAACCCGAAGCCCATGGCGAGGCCGAGCAGCGCGAAGCCGCTCCACCACGTCAGCTCGCGCGGCTTCGCGTACGAGCCCATGAAGTACACCGAGAACATGTGCGCGAACGCCGACAGGATCATCAAGTTCGCGGACCAGGAGTGGATCGAGCGCACGAGCCACCCGAACGGGACCTGCGTGACGATGAACTGCACGCTCTCGAACGCCGCCTCGGCCGTCGGGCGGTAGTAGAGCAGGAGAAGGATCCCGGTCGACACCTGAACGAAGAAGAAGAACAGCGTCAGCCCACCGAAGTAATAGGCCCAGGAGTGGCGGTGGGTCGGCACCACCTTGTGGCGGATGAACTCGACGATCGGCTCGAGCTCGAGGCGCTCGTCGAGGGCTTGCCAGAGCTTGTCGAGGGCGCTCATCGCTCAGGCTCCCTTGGTGACGTAGATGTCGTCGCCCACGATCGCCACCTTGTACGCCTCGAGAGGCTTCGGCGGCGGCCCGGAGATGTTCTTCCCCTGCAGGTCGTACTGGCCGTTGTGGCAGGCGCACCAGATGTGCTGCAGGTCGGGGCGGTACTGCACGGTGCAGTTGAGGTGCGTGCACACCGCCGAGAACGCCCGCACGTCGCCGGCCGGGGTGCGGATCACGATCCCCGGCTTCGCCCCAAAGCGGAAGATCTTCCCCGAGTTGTCGGGCAGTTGCGAGAGCTTGCCGGCGAGGACGCGGTTGACCGGCGCCTCCGCGACGCGGGGAGGGATCACGAAGCGAAAGACCGGGTAAAGCGCAGCGATGATCGTGGCGCCCAGCGACGTCCCGAGCAGCCAGCTCAGGGCGCTTCGCCGGGAAACCCTGGGTGCTTCGTCGGCACGTGCCATACCTTCCCCCCCTATGGCGTGAACGCGACGCTCATTGTCGGAGGTCGGCGCGCGGTCGTCAAGCCGTCTCTGGCACAATGGCCGCGTGGCGGAAGGGGTCGCGGCCGCGTTGCGCCGGCTGCCGCTGTTCGCGGCGCTGCCGCCGCCGTTGCTCGAGGAGGTGGCGCGGCTGTGCGCGGTGCGCCGCGTGCGCCGCGGCGAGCTGCTGTTTTCCGAGGGTGACGCGGCGGGGTTCCTGCCGCTGCTGCTCGCTGGCCGGGTCAAGCTGAGCCGGGGCGGCCCCGACGGGCGCGAGCAACTCCTCCACCTCGTTCGCGCCCCCTCCTCGTTCGCGGAGGCCGCGGTGTTCGGCCCGGGGGTCTTCCCGGCGACGGCGGTCGTGCTCGACGACGGGGACCTCGCGGCGATCGCGCGCCCGGCCCTGCTGGAGCTGCTCCGCCGCCGTCCCGAGGTGGCGCTCGCCTTGCTCGCGTCGCTGTCGGTGTGGATGCGGCGGCTCGCCGACCTGGTCGAGGGGCTGGCGCTGCACACGGTCGAGGAGCGCGTCGCGGCGTACCTCCTGTCGGCGTTCCGGCGTTCCGGGCGCGTGCTCACCGCCGGCGCCGCGATCCGCCTCGAGGAGCCGAAGCGGCTGATCGCCGAGCTGTGCGGCACCGGACCCGAAGTGCTCTCGCGCACGTTCCGGCGCCTCGCCGCCGGCGGCGTCGTCCGGGTGAGCGGGCGGGCGGCAATTCTGCTCGACCCCGCCGCCCTGGTCGCGCTGGTGACCGGCGGCGGCGCGGCCGCCTGAAGCCCGTCCGGCGCTGCCGCCGCGCGGCGTGTATGCTGGGCGCGAAGCGGGCCGGGGGATCAACGATGGTGCGAGTGCTCTTCGTGGGCGATGTCGTCGGTAAGGTCGGGCGCCGGCTCGTGAGCGAGCGACTGCGCCGCCTGCAGAGCGAGGTGGAGGCCCACGTCACGGTGGTGAACATCGAGAACGCGGCCGGCGGCTTCGGGCTCACCGGCTCGATCTGGGACGAACTGCGGCGCCTGCCGGTGGACGTGTTCACCTCCGGCAACCACATCTGGGACAAGCGCGAGACCGGGGCGCTGCTCGACAGCGAGCCGCGCCTGCTGCGGCCGGCCAACTACCCGGCGGGGAACCCGGGCCGCGGGTGGTGCGTTGCGACCTCGCGCGCCGGCGTTGCGGTCGCCGTGATCAACCTGCAGGGGCTCACGTTCATGACTGCGATCGACAGCCCGTTCCAGGCCGCCGACCGTATCCTCGCCGAGATCGGGGAGCGGGCCGCGGTGCGGATCGTCGACTTCCACGCCGAGGCGACGTCCGAGAAGCAGGCGATGGCGTGGTACGTGGACGGAAGGGTGAGCGCCGTTTTCGGAACCCACACGCACGTGCCCACGGCGGACGAGCGCATCCTGCCAGGCGGGACGGCGGCCCAGACCGACGTCGGGATGACCGGGCCGTACGAGGGCGTCATCGGCTTCAAGCCGCAGGTCGTGTTGGAGAGATTTCTGCTCGCGACACCGCGTGCCCTCGAGCCCGCGACCCGCGGCGGCGCGCTGTGCGGCGCCGTGGTCGAGGTGGACGAGGCGACGGGTCGGGCGCTCGCGGTCCGCAGGGTCCGCGTCGAGGAGGGCGAGCGGGTGTGAGCGCGCCGGTCTCGGTGCTCGTGACCGCCCGCGACGAGGAGGCGCAGCTCCCCGGGGCGCTCGCCAGTGTCGCCGGATGGGCCGCGGAAACGCTGGTCGTCGTCGACCCGCGCAGCACCGACCGGACCGCCGAGATCGCCCGCGCGGCGGGGGCCACCGTGCTGGCGCACGCCTACGCGTCGAGTGCGGCGCAGTGCAACTGGGGCCTGGAGCGCTGCGCGCACGACTGGGTGTTCGTGCTCGACGCCGACGAGCGCGCAACCCCCGCGCTCGGCGACGCGATCGGCCGCACGCTCGTCGCGCCGGGGCACGCCGCCTACCGGGTCAGGCGCACGAACCTGGCGTTCGGGAAGCCGTTGCGGTTCGGCGACTGGGGCGCGGACCGGATCGTGCGCCTACTCGACCGGCGCCGCGCCCGCTTCGAGGAGCGGGCGGTGCACGGCGCGGTGGTCGCCCCCTCGGTCGGCCGCCTCGCGGGGACGCTCGAGCACCACACCCTGCGGTCGCTGCCGCAGTACGCGGCGAAGCTGCACGACTACGCCCGCCGCGGGGCCGAAGACCTGGTCAGCTCCGGCCGGCGCGCCACCGTCGTCGGGGCCGCGGCGCGCGCCGAGTGGCGGTTCGTGCGCGCGTTCGTCCTCCGCCTCGGCTTCCTCGACGGCGGCGCCGGGTTCGTCGTCGCGGTGCTGGGAGCTTACGGGACCTTCCTCAAGTGGGCCGCGGTCTGGGACGCCACGACGCGCCGCCGTTCGGTTTCGTAGACCAGCCATGGGTGTCCTCCCCGCCCGCGTCCTCGTCGACCTTCCCAACTGGCTCGGCGACGTCGTGCACGCACTCCCGGCGCTCGCCGCGCTGGCCGCCGCCAACCGTCGCGGCGAGACCTCGGCGCTGCTGCCGGCGGCGTACGCGCCGCTGGCGCGCCTGCTCGGCGTCGAGGTCATCGCGCGCCCGGTCGGGGCCGGCTTCGCGTGGGCCCGGCGCCGGCTGCGACAGCGCTTCGACGTCGTCGTCACGGCGCGCCACAGCACCCGCGCCAAGCTGCTGCTCGCCGGCTCCGGGGCGCCCGTGCGCCTGGCCAGCCGCGGGCGCGGCGCCGCGGCGCTCGGCCTCGGGACGTTCGCGGTCGTGCGCAGCCGGCACCAGCGCCACGACCTCGACGGCGCACTCGCGCGCCTCGGCCTGGCGCCGGAGGCGGCCGCCCCGTTCCGGCTCGCGCTCCCCGACCACCTGCGTCGCCAGGGGGCGCGGCAGCGGGCGTTGCTCGGCGGCGGGCCGGGGCTGGTCGCCGTGCTCCCCGCGACCCGCGGAGTGCAGGCGAAGCGCTACCCGACGCGGCACTTCGTCGCGGTCGCCCGCGCGCTCGCCGACTCCGGGGTGACCCCGGTCGTCGTCGTGGGTCCCGGCGAGGAGGCGCTGGCGCTACCGCTGGTCGCCGGGGCGGGCGCCCGCGTCGCGCCCACCGCGTGGGCGCTCGACGAGATCGCGGCGCTGCTCGCCTCGTGCGACGCCGCGGTCGGCAACGACTCCGGGCTCACGCACGTGGCGGCCGCGGTCGGGTGCCCGACGGTGGCGCTGTTCGGGCCCACCGCCGCGGCGCGGACCGCCCCCGTCGGCGGCGCGCTCATCGTGCACGCGCCGGCCGCGGCCGGGAGCGGGCGTCTCGACCAACT